>JBGOST010000183.1:0-5530 GCA_041476125.1 Usitatibacter sp.
CATCATCGGCGACGGCGATTTCCTGATGGGCAACACGGCGTTGTGGACCGCGTGCCGCTACCAGATCCCGTGCCTCCTCCTCGTGGCCAACAACCGCTCGTTCTACAACGACGAGCTGCACCAGGAGCGGGTCGCGCGCGCCCGCGCACGGCCGGTCGAAAACAAGTGGATCGGGCAGCGCATCGCCGATCCCGACATCGACATCGCGATGATGGCGCGCTCGCAAGGCGCGCAGGGCATCGGCCCCGTCGATACGATGGACAAGCTGCGCAAAGCGGTGGCCGATGGGCTCGCCGCGGTGCAAGCCGGCGGCGTGTGCGTCGTGGACGTGCGCGTGCAGCCGGGCTACGACGCCGGCATGGTCGGCGCGCCTGCGAGCGGGAAGCGCTGAGCATGGACTCGTTCCAGAACGTCCTGCCGGCCCATCGCGATCTCTACTACGGGGGCGGGTGGAAGACGCCGCACGGCGGCTACCTCGAGACCTTCAATCCCGCCACGGGCGAAAGCCTCGGGCGCTGCGCGGAAGCGGACGCGACCGACGTCGATTCCGCGGTGCGCGCGGCGAAGGAGGGCTTCGCGGCGTGGCGCAGGATGAAGCCGATGGAGCGGGCCGCGCTCATGAAGAAGGTGGGCGCCGCGATTCGCGCCCGTGCCGACGAGCTCGCGCTCCTCGACGCTTTGAACTGCGGCAACCCGGTGCGCGAGATGCGCGGCGACGCGCGGGTGGGCGCCAACGCGTTCGACTACTGCGCCGGCCTCGTGACCGAGATCAAGGGCGAGACGATCCCGATGGGCGAGGGCGTGGTGAATCTTTCCTCGCGCGAGCCCTACGGTGTGGTGGCGCGCATCGTCGCCTACAACCATCCGCTCATGTTCGTCGCCGGCAAGATGGCCCCGGCGCTCGCAGCGGGCAACGCGGTGATCATGAAGCCGCCGTACCAGGCGCCACTCTCGTCGTACCGGTTGATGGAGCTGATCGATGGCATCTTTCCGCCCGGCGTGGCGAACATCGTGACCGCGGGGCGCGCGGGGAGCGAGGCGCTGGTGGCGCATCCGGGCGTGCCGAGGCTTTCGCTCATCGGCAGCGTGCCCACGGGGCGCGCGATCGCGAAGGCCGCGGCCGAACGCTTGAAGCACGTTACGCTCGAGCTGGGCGGCAAGAACGCGTGCGTGATTTATCCCGATGCCGATATTGAGAAAGCCGCGGTAGGCGCGGTGAACGGCATGAACTTCACCTGGTGCGGACAATCGTGCGGCTCGACCTCGCGGCTCTTCGTGCACGAGGCGGTGTACGACCGCGTGATGGCGATCGTGCTCGAGCGCGTGAAGCGCTACGTGCCCGGCATCCCCACCGATCCGGAGACGACGATGGGCGCCATCGTCTCGAAGGCGCAGCTCGACAAGATCCTGGGCTACATCGACATCGCGAAGCGCGAGGGCGCGACACTCGTCTGGGGCGGCGGGCGGCCTGCGGATCCGAAGCTCGCCCGCGGCTGGTTCGTCGAGCCCACCGTCTTCACCGGCGTCACGCAGGACATGCGCATCGCCAACGAGGAAGTGTTCGGGCCGGTGCTCGCGGTGCTGCGCTGGAGCGACGAGGAAGCGATGTTCGAGCAGGTCAACCGCGTCGAATACGGATTGACGGGATCAGTGTGGACCACGAGCCTCGCCAACGCGCATCGCGCCGCGGCGCGCATCGAAGCGGGCTTCGTCTGGGTGAACCACGCCGGCCCGCATTTCATGGGCGCCTCGTTCGGCGGCTACAAGCAGTCGGGCATCGGGCGCGAGGAAGGCATCGACGAGATTTTCAGCTTCACGCAGCACAAGAACGTCCATATCGTGTTGTAGGAGGGCAGTGTGATCACACGCAGGCACTTTCTCGCGGCCTCGGCGCTGGCATGTGTCGCTCCGGTGCATGCGCAATCGGGCGCGTATCCCAGCCGGCCGGTGAAGGTGATCGTGCCGCTGCCGCCGGGCGGCTCGCCCGACTACACCGCGCGCATGGTCGCCGAAAGGTTGCAGGCCGCGCTCGGCCAGCCGTTCGTCGTCGAGAACAAGGTCGGGGCCAACGGCGGCATCGCGCGCGAGTTCACCGCGCGCCAGCCCGCCGACGGCTACACGCTTCTGATGACGGAAAGCTCGCACGTGATGGGGGCCAGCTTCGGACGCCAGTCCTACGATCCGATCAAGGACTTCGAGCCGATCGTGCTCATCGTGAACACGCCTTTCGTGCTCGCGGTGAACTCGAGCCTGGGCTTGAACAGCCTGAACGAGCTCATCGCGCTCGCAAAGGCGAAGCCCGGCCAGCTGAACTACGGTTCCTCGGGCGTGGGCGCGCCGCACCACTTCGCCGCGGAGATGCTGCGCAGCATGACCGGGATCGACATCGTGCACGTCCCCTACAAGGGCTCGGCGAACATCATTCCGGCGCTGCTCTCCAACGAGATCTCGTTCACGATCGGCGGCATCAACTCGCTGCTGCCGCATTTCCGCAGCGGGCGGCTGAAGGCGCTCGCGGTCGCCGGGGCGTCGCGCACGCAGGTGATGCCGGAGCTGCCGACGATCGCAGAGGCGGGCCCGCTGCCGGGCTACGCGGTCGACATCTGGGTGGGGCTCGTCGGGCCCGCGGGATTGCCGCGCGCAATCGTCGATCGCTTGAACCTCGAGGTGAGCCGGCTGCTGCGCGATCCGGATTTCGTGCGCGACAAGCTGCTTGCCGTCGGGCTTGATCCTCTGGGCGGCACGCCGCAGCAGTTCGCCGCCACCATGAAGGCGGACCTGGAGACCTACGCCCGCGTCGCGAAGGCCGCGAACATGAAAATCGAATAGGGCTCCATACTTGCAGCGCCGGGACCTGAGTCCGGAAATTCACTAGAATTCACCAAAACCACGAGAGGAGAACCCATGAACAGCAAACGTATGTCCATCGGCATCGCCGCCGCCGTGCTTTCCGCCCTAGCCCTCGCCTCCGCCCCCGTCCTTGCCTGGGAGCCCACCAAGCCGGTCGAAATCGTCGTCGCCGCGGGCGCCGGAGGCGCCTCGGACCAGATGGCGCGGATGATGCAAACCGCCGTCCAGAAGAACAACCTCATGAAGGTCCCGATGGTGGTGTCGCTCAAGGGCGGCGCCTCGGGTGCCGAAGCCCTCATGTACATGAAGGCCGGCACGGGCGACGCGAACCGGGTCCTGATCGCCTACTCGCTCATCTACATGCTGCCGCTTTCGGCGAAGATCCCCTTCAGCTGGCACGAGCTCACCCCGGTCTCGGTCATCGCGCTCGACGAGTTCGTCCTCTGGACGAACACCCAGCTGCCTTACAAGACGGTGAAGGAATTCTCGGAGGCGGCACGCAAGGCCGACCCGGTGATGAAGATGGGCGGCACCGGCTCCAAGCGCGAAGACCACGTGCTCACCGTGTTCCTCGAGAAGAAGACCGGCGCCAAGTTCGCCTACCTTCCCTACAAGTCGGGCGGCGAGGCGGCGACCCAGCTCGTCGGCAACCACACCCAGTCCAACGTCAACAATCCTTCCGAGAACCTCGAGGTGTGGCGCGCGGGCCAGGTGCGCGCGCTGTGCGTCTTCGCCAAGGAGCGCATGGCGTACAAGGCGAAGGTCACCGAGGCGCTGTCGTGGAACGACATTCCCACCTGCAAGGAGCAGGGCGTGGACGTGAGCTACCAGATGCTGCGCGCGATGTTCCTGCCGGGCGGCGTCGCCCCGGAGCAGACCGCTTTCTACGTGGACCTCTTCAAGAAGCTCACGCAGACGCAGGAATACAAGGACTACATGGAGAAGCAGGCGCTGAAGCCCGTGTTCTTCACCGGCAAGGACATGCTGAAGTTCCTCGAGGAGGATGACGCCCTCAACAAGGGTCTCATGACGGAAGCCGGCTTCGTCGCGAAGTGAGCAAGCTGGACGCGGAGATCGTCGCCGGCGACCCGGACGAGCCCGAAGACGATTCTCCCGCGGTCGCCGGGCAGAGGGCGGTCGAGACCGCGACGCTGGCCATCGGGCTGGCGTTCGCGGTGCTGATGGGCTGGGACAACTGGCGCACCGGGGCCGGATGGGAAGCCACCGGCCCGCAGGCGGGCTACTTTCCGTTCTGGGTGGCGGTGATCCTCGGGTCGGCCTGCGTCTTCGGCATCGGGAAGGAAATCGTCACCCGCGCGAGGCCCTCGGGCCCCTTCGTCACCGTCAACCAGTTCAAGCGCGTGATGCAGGTGTTCGTGCCCACGCTGCTGTATGTCCCCGTCACGCAATGGCTCGGGCTCTACGTGGCGAGCTTCATCCTGATCGCGGGCTTCATGGCGGTGGTCGGACGCATCGCGGCATGGAAGTCGGTTCTCACCGCGCTCATCTTTTCGGTGAGCATGTTCGTGACCTTCGAGGTCGCCTTCGACGTGATCATGCCGAAGGGGCCGCTGGAACGGCTCTTCGGCTACTAGCGCATGGAGGCGGTCGGGCTCCTGCTGTACGGGTTCAAGGTCCTCCTCACGTGGAAGACGCTCGCGCTGATGATGGTCGGGCTCACGCTCGGCATCTTCGTGGGCGTGCTTCCGGGCCTGGGCGGCCCCAATGGGGTCGCGATCCTGCTGCCGCTCACCTTCACGATGGACCCGACATCGGCCATCGTGATGCTCTCGTGCATCTACTGGGGCGCGCTCTTCGGCGGGGCGATCACCTCGATCCTCTTCAACATCCCGGGAGAGGCGTGGTCGGTGGCGACCACCTTCGACGGCTACCCGATGGCGCAGCAGGGCAAGGCCGCGGAGGCGCTCACCGCGGCGTTCACCTCGTCCTTCATCGGCTCGTTCGTGGCGGTGCTCCTCATCACCTTCCTCGCGCCGATGATCGCGAGCTTCGCGCTCAAGTTCGGGCCGCCCGAGTTCTTCTCGGTGTATCTGCTCACGTTCTGCTCGTTCGTGGGCCTGGGCAAGGAAGAGAAGCACAAGACCATCATCTCGATGGCGTTCGGCCTGCTGCTTGCCGGCATCGGGATGGACACGGTGTCGGGGCAGCTGCGCATGACGTTCGGCTCGGGCGAGCTGCTGCGCGGCGTGAACTTCCTCGTGGCGGTGATCGGGCTCTTCGGCATCAGCGAGATCCTGCTCACGATGGAGGAGCGGCTGGCACTCCGCGGCCATGCCGCCCGGATCAGCCTTCGCGTCGTGCTGAAGGTGTGGAAGGACCTGCCCAGGTACTGGGTCACGCTGGTGCGCTCCGCGGCGATCGGCTGCTGGCTCGGCATCACGCCGGGAGGGGCGATCGCGGCGTCCTTCATGAGCTACAACCTCGCCAAGCGCTTCTCGAAGGACAAGGATTCGTTCGGCAAGGGGCGCATCGAAGGCGTGTTCGCGCCGGAGACCGCGGCGCACGCCTCCGGCACCGCCGCGCTGCTGCCGATGCTCGCACTCGGCATCCCGGGCTCGGGCACGGCTGCGATCCTGCTGGGCGGCCTCATGGTATGGGGACTCAATCCCGGGCCGCTGCTCTTCGTCGAGCACAAGGACTTCGTGTGGGGCCTCATCGC
>JBGOST010000184.1:0-5528 GCA_041476125.1 Usitatibacter sp.
CCTCCGAGCCCTTGATTACCTTCTGCAGCACGTCGCGGCCCCATTTGTCGCCGCCGAAGGGCAGCGACTCCGCGCGCTTCACCTCGGTCACGGCGATCTTGGCGGCGCGCTCTTCCCATTCCTTGTAGCGCGGGGCGAGCGGATCGATGTCCGAGAGATCGACGGCGGCCGCCTTGGCGCCGTCCTTCGCGGCCATCGACCGCGCCTCGAGGTTCTCGGCGCCGGCGAGGAAGGACGGATTGGCGTAGGAGACGCCCTTCTCCTTGCTCCAGTCCTTGGCGATCACGCCGAAGAAAGCCCCGGCCATCATCAGGAGGAAGAGGACCACGACCACGAGGGACACCATGCCGACGGTGTCCTGCTTCAGGCGCCGCCAGGCGAGCGTCCACAGGCCGGGCGATTCCTGCAGCGGGGCGGGAGGCGGAGTGGTGAGGACTGCGCTCATGTTCGTCTCCCCTTATTTGAAAGAAACACGCGGATCGACGAACTTGTACATCACGTCGACCACGAGGTTGACGACCATGGTGATCACCGCGAGGTACACGGTCACCGCCTTGATGACCGGGAAATCGCTGCGGTTCACTGCCGTGATGATCTCGCGGCCGAGGCCGGGGATCGAGAAGAAGACTTCGAGCAGGAACGAGCCCACGAACACGCCGGGAAGCGAGATGCCGACATTGGTGAGGATCGGGATCATCGCGTTCCTCAACACGTGCTTGAGCATCACCTTCTTCTCCGGCACGCCCTTGGCGCGCGCGGTCCTCACGTAGTCCTGGTTGATCTCGTCAAGGAAGAACGATCGATAGAGGCGCAGCTGCGGCGCCAGCCCCACGAACACCGCCAGCATGATCGGCAGCGGCGCGTAGGTGAGCAGGTTCTTCCAGAAACTCTCGCTCCATCCCTGCACCGGAAACCAGCCGAGGATGAATCCGAAGAGCCACTGGAACACGATGATGTAGACGAGGAAGCTCACCGACATCGCGACCGTGCACACGATCATGATCGAGCGGTCGGTGACCGTGCCGCGAACGTAGGCGACCATGATGGCGAAGAGGACCGCGAGAGAAGTCTCGATCATCACCACCGGGATCATGATGGTGAGCGTGGGCCCGACGCGCGTGAGCAGGATGCGCGAGACTTCCTCGTTGGTCGACCAGCTGCGCCCGAAGTCGAAGGTGAAGACCTGCTGGATGAATACCCAGAGCTGGTACCAGTAGGGCTGGTCCACGCCCAGCTGCTTGCGGATGTTGGCGATCTGCTCGGGGTTGGAGATCTTCCCGGCGAGCACCTGCGCGGGGTCTCCCCCCACCCAGTTGAACAGGAAGAAGATGAGCAGGATCACCCCGAAGATCGTGGGGATCATCTGCCATAGTCGCCGAATTACATATGCCGTCACGGACGCTCTCCCTTATCTCATAGCCAGGTGCTGCGCGGCCACGTCCAGGTCCAGGTACTTGAAGTTGGTATAGAGAATCGGGTGTTTCTTGTAGCCCTTCACCCAAGGGTACTGCAGGTGGTTGTAAATGCGGTGCACCCCCAGGCGCCACGGAGCATACGCGAGCAACAGGCGGTTCATGTCGCGGTAAAGCTGGTTACGCTCCGGGCTGTCGGGAATCGCGAGCGATTTCTCATAGAGCCGGTCGTACTCGGGGAGCTTGAATTCGGACTCGTTCGACTGCCCAGTGTTGGGTCCGTAGAGTAACTGCAGGAAGTTCTGCGCATCGGGATAGTCGGCGATCCACGCCGATTGCGCCGTCACGAACTTGCTCACCTTCTTGTCCTTGAGCAGGTCCGCGAACATCACCGCCTGGGGTGCCACGCGCAAGCCCACTTCAGCCATGTTCTTCACGAACAGCTCGGCCATGTTGCGGTACTCCTGGCTGCCGGCGATGTACTTGTGGCCGATCACGAGCGGCTTGCCGTCGGGAGACTCGCGGAAACCATCACCGTCCACGTCGACGTAGCCGAACATGTCGAGCAGCGCCTTGGCCTTCGCGACGTCGTGCTGCTGCGCTTCGGTGCGGAACTCCGCGTCGTACCCGACCACTCCCGGAGGCACGGGCGACTGCGCCGCGATCGCCTGACCCTTGCGCAGGACCTCGATCTCGGCCTGGAGGTCGTAGGCCAGCACCATCGCGCGGCGCAGCGCGATGCGCTCGGGCTTGTAGCCGCCGATGGGGTTGGGGCGCCCCTCGGCGATGTCGTTCATGTTGAACGCGTAGTACGTAAGCTCGGGTTGCAGTTCCTTGAAGACGCTCACGCCCTGCTTCGCGAGCGCGGGCGCAAGCTTGCCGTTGGGCAAGACCTGGTGGATGAACGAAAACGGCGTCTCGTCCAGCAGGTCATGCTCCTTGTTGAGAAACGCGAGGAAGCGCGGCTGCTCGTCCTCGATGGGATAGATCTCGACGCGATCCAGCAGCGGCAGGCGCTTGCCGCGCAAGGCCTCGATCACCTTGCGGTCCCACTCGTCGGACATGTCGGCAAAGCGGGTGTCGAGCTCGTAGCCGCGGTGGTTCGGGTTGCGCTCGAGCACGATCTTCGAGCGCCGCACCCACTCCTTGAGCATGAAGGGGCCAGTGCCCACCGGATGCGCATGCGTGTCGGTGCCGTAGGCCTCGATCACCTCGCGTGCGACCGGCACCACGTTCGGCATCGCCAGCACGTAGAGGAAGTTGAAGTCCGGCTCCTTCAGCTTGAAGCTGACGGTGTACTTGTCTCGCACCTCGATGCCCGCCACCCTCGTGTCGTACTCGAACTTCGCACCGGGCTTCTTCGCTTTTTCCGCAAGCTCGTCGAGGCCCACGATCTTGTTCTCGAACAGCCATTCGTACGGGCTGCGATTCTTCGGATCGCGAAAGCGCTTGATGGCGTACTCGATGTCGCGGGCGACCAGCTCGCGCTTCCTGCCGTTGAAAACGGGATCGTCCGCGTACAGGATCCCGGGCTTGATGCGGAAGGTGTAGCGCGTGCCCCTTTCTTCCGGCTCCGGGATCGACTCGGCCGTGAGCGGCACGAGCCTCACCGGACGCGCCAGGTAGTCGTAGGTGAGCAGCGACTCGAAGAGGTTCTCGCAGATGCCCACCGAGTAGCGGTCGTCGATGCGTTGCGGATCGAAGCCCGTTTCCGCCGTGCGGAAGGCCATGCGCAGCACCTTCTTCGGGGATTGCGCGCTCGCCGCGGAGATTCCCAGGAGGATGCAGGTGCAGAGGGCGAAGAGGCGTGCGAGCTTCAAGGCGTTTGAGGGGGGGAAAATCGCGGAATTATAACGGTTCGCACGTCACTGGATGACCTTCGCGCGCCGCTCGAGGTCGATGTCCACGTAGCGGTATCCCTCGTGCAGGAAGGGATTGCGGCGCCAGCCGATGACCCACGGTTGCAGGAGCTGGTTGCGCTTCTTGTGCACCATCGGCTGCCACGGGGCATAGGCGGCGACGAGCCGGGTCATCTTCGCGTAGATCGCGGTGCGCTCCGGACCCGGAGCCAGGTTCGCCGCCTGCTCGTAGAGCGCGTCGTACTCCGGAAGCTGGAAGCAGCCGTCGTTGGACGACCCGCAATTGGGCCCGTACAGGAGCTGGAAGAAGTTCTCTCCATCGGGATAGTCCGCGCCCCAGGAGAGGAACCAGCTCTGCAGCTTGCCCAGCTTCGATTTCTTGCGGTTCTCCGACCACTGCGCGACTTCCATCTTCATGCGCACGTTGATCGCCTCGAGGTTCTTCTTCCACAGCTGCGCGAAGTTGCGCGATGACTGATCGGGCTCGGTGGTGTACTGGAAGACGAGCGGCGAGCCGTCGGGCATGTCGCGCCAGCCGTCGCCGTCCTGGTCGACGTAGCCGAACATGTCGAGGAGCGCCTTCGCCTTCGCCGGGTCGTAGACCTTGCCCAGCGTGAAATTCGGGTCGTACCCCAGCACTCCCGGCGGAAGGATTCCCTGCGCCTGGAGCGCGTTGCCGCTGCGCACCAGGTAGACGTCCTCTTCGATGTTGTAGGCGTGCGCGATGGCGCGGCGCAGCGCGATCTTCTCCGGCGCGTTGCCGCCGAAGACCGGATCCTTCATGTTGTAGTAGAGATAGACGATGTCGGGCTCGACCTCGGCGATATGGCGCACGCCGCGCTTCTCGAGCCACGGCGCCGGCTTGCCGCCGGCCAGGGACATGTTGATGAACTCGTTGGGAACGTTGATCCAGTCGATCTCGTTGTTGAGGAAGGCGAGCCAGCGCGGCTGCACCTCCACCAGCACGTAGATCTCGACGCGATCGACCTGCGGGATGCGCTTGCCCTTCATCTCGCGGTAGAGCTGCTGCGAAAGAGCATCGTCGGCGGGCGGCTCGGCGTCGTAGTAGAGCTCGCGGAAATTGGGATTCTTCTCCAGGACGATCTTCGAGGCGCGCCTCCACTCCGCGAGCCGGTACGGGCCCGTGCCGACCGGATGCGCCCCGATGTCGGCGCCATAGCGCTCCACCACTTCGCGGGCCTGTGCGCCGAGGTTCGCCATCGCTAGGATGTAGAGGAAGTTGTAGTCGGGCTTGTCGAGGCGGATGCGAAGCGTGTAGCGGTCGACGACCTCGATCCCGGGCACGCGCGCGTCGTAGTCGAGCTTGTCGTCCTTCTTCGCCTTTGCGGCCATGGCCTCCACGCCCGCCACGCGGCCCTCGATGAGCCACAGGTTGGGCGATGAGATCTTCGGGTCCATGAGTCGCTTCATCGCAAATTCGTAATCGGCGGCGACGAGCTCGCGCTTCCGGCCCTCGAACGCCGGATCGTCCGCGAAGTAGATGCCCTTCTTCAGGCGAATCGTGTAGGTGCGCCCGCCGTCGGTGATCTCCGGCATCGCCTCGGCGGTCTCGGGCTTCAGCTTCATCGGTCGCGCGAGGAAATCGTAGGTGAGCGGCGGCTCGAAGATCTCGGCCACCACGTTGTGCGAGTACAGGTCGGACACGAACGCCGGATCGAAATTGGTCTCGGCGATGATGAACGGCACGCGCAGCACCTTCTGCTGCGCAACCGCGCCCGCCGGGATTGCGACGAGGAGCGCGGCCGCCGCGAGGCGAAGGATCGCCGCAATCCGCATCACTTGCCCGCGACCTTCTCGTATTTCGCCTGGTCGATGTCGATGTACTTCCAGAAATTGCGCATCACCGGGTGGCGGCTGAAGCCGATCGTCCACGGCTGCGAGAGGTCGGTGTGGATGCGATGCGTTCCGAGGCGCCACGGCGCGTAGACGAGGAAAATGCGGTTCATCTCGCGGTAGATGGCGTTGCGCTCGGGCCCATCGGGAAGCCGCTTGGCCTGCTCGTAGAGCCGGTCGAATTCCGGGACGCTGAAGCGCGAATGGTTCGCCTGCCCGCCGTTGGGCCCGTAGAGCATGACGAAGAAGGCATCGGCGTCGGGGACGTTCGCGCTCCACCCAAGCCCCCACATTTGCAGCTTGGCGGCCTTGGACTCCTTCAGCAGGTCGGGCCACTTGGCCTTCTTGAACGTCATGTTGATGCCGATGGCGTCCATGTTCTTCTTCCAGTTCTCGTCGAGCG
>JBGOST010000185.1:0-5518 GCA_041476125.1 Usitatibacter sp.
CGAGGTCGGCCCACAGCAACGTGGTCACTCCGACCGAGACGAGGATCAGCGCGCCTCCCATGGTCGGCGTGCCGGTCTTGATGAGGTGCGTCTGCGGCCCGTCGTCGCGCACCGACTGGCCGATCTTGTAGGCGGTGAGCTTGCGGATCATCGCCGGCCCGACGATGAAGGAAATCGCGAGCGCGGTGAGCGCGGCCAGCACCACGCGCAGCGTGATGTAGGTGAACACGTTGAAGGCGCGGATCTTGAGGTCCGCCGAGAGCCATTGCGCGAGCTCATAGAGCATCGCGATCTGCCTTTGCGCACAGCGCTTCGACCACGCGCTCCATCTGCATGGAGCGCGAGCCCTTCACGAGGATCGCGACACCCCCGGCGGCTTCGCGCGTGGCCGCGAGCTGCAGCGACTCGAGCTGCGCGAAGTGCGTGGCCCCCGCGCCGAAAGCATCCACCGCGTTCCTGCTCGCTTCCCCGAGGGCGAGGAGCACATCGATGCCCATGGCCCGGGCGAAGCGCCCCACTTCGGCGTGCATCGCCGGCGCCTCGGCGCCCAGCTCCGCCATGTCGCCCATCACGAAGACCTTGCGCGCGCGTTCCTGGGCGAGCACCGTCACCGCCGCCTTCATCGATTCCGGGTTGGCGTTGTAGGTGTCGTCGATCACGAGGCAACCGGAGACGCAGTGCAGGCGCTGCAAGCGCCCGAGCACGCCGGCGAATCCCGCGAGCCCCGCCTGCATCGCGTGCGGCGCAATCTCCAGGGCGTGGGCCGCGGCGCATGCGGCGAGCGCGTTGCGCACGTTGTGCTCGCCGGGGACTTTCAGCGTCAACGCGAAGGCATCGGCCGGCGTCACGATGCGAAGCTGCGCCCCGGAGATCGTGGCGCGCACGTCGGCGGCTTCCCCGAGCCCGAAGGTGACGATGCGGCGAGCGCTGTTCAGGCGCTTCCAATACGCCGCGAAGGCATCGTCGCCGTTGATGACCGCGATCCCCGTGGGCGAAAGGCCGGAGTAGATCTCGCCTTTCGCGCGCGCGATCGCTTCCACGCTGCCGAGGAGGCCGACGTGGGCGCGCTGGGCGTTGTTCACCAGCGCGACCGCGGGTTGCGCGATGCGCGTGAGGTAATCGATCTCGCCGGCGTGGTTCATTCCCATCTCGATCACGGCGTAGCGATGGCGCTCGCGCAGCCGCAGGAGAGTGAGCGGCATGCCGATGTCGTTGTTGAGGTTGCCCTCGGTGGCGAGCACGGCTTCACGTTCGCCGCAGTGCCGCGCGAGGATCGCGGCGAGCATCTCCTTCACGGTGGTCTTGCCGTTGCTGCCGGTGAGGGCCACGAGCGGCAGCTGGAATCGCAGGCGCCAATGCGCGGCGAGCGTGCCCAGGGCGAGGCGCGTGTCGGCGACGAGGAGCTGCGCCACCGGCATGGCACCAGCGACGAGCCGGGAGGTGAGCGCGGCGCTGGCGCCGTGCCGCGCGGCTTCCTCGACATACGCGTGGCCGTCGAAGCGCTCGCCTTTCAGGGCGACGAAGAGATCGCCGGCGTTCACCGTGCGGCTGTCGGTGGTGACGCCGGAGAAAGGCACCGAGGCGCCCTGGACGCGCCCTTGCACGGCGCGAGCGGCTTCATCCAGGGTCATCATCCACGCGTCGGCCACGTACTCGCCTCCATTCATTTCGCGCCGCTCCCCCATTCGGCGAGCGCGGCGCCAGCGACTTCGCGATCGCTGAACGGGTGGCGCACGCCCTCGATTTCCTGGTAGGTCTCGTGTCCCTTGCCGGCGAGCAGCACCACGTCGCCGGGCCGGGCCTGGTGCACCGCGCTGAAGATCGCGACCTGGCGATCCTCGATCGCCTCGGCGCGGTCCGACATTCCCTCGAGGATCTGCTCGATGATGGCCAGCGGGTCTTCGCCGCGAGGGTTGTCGCTGGTGACGATGACGTGGTCGGCCAGGCGCGCCGCGGCCTGCCCCATGAGTGGCCGCTTGCCGGCATCGCGGTCGCCGCCGCAGCCGAAGACGCAGATCAGGCGATGGCCCGCGGCCACCGTCGGGCGCAACGCCTCCAGCGCCTTTTCGAGCGCGTCGGGCGTATGCGCGTAGTCGATCACCACCAGCGGCTGCGATCCGCCGCCGACGCGTTCCAGGCGTCCCGGCACGGGCTGCAGCGCGCTCACGGCGCGCACCGCGTCATTGAAGCTCACCTGCGCGGCCAGCAGCGTGCCGAGCACCGCGAGCAGGTTGGAAACGTTGAATGCGCCGAGCACGCCCGCGCCCACTTCGCCTTTGCCCCACTCCGATTCGACGTGGAAGCGCACGCCCGCCTCCGAGAGGCCGACGCGCGTTGCGAGCAGCCGCGCGCCCGGTCGCGTGCCGAACGTGATCACCTCGCCGCCGATGCGCCCGGCGAAGGACGCGCCCCATTCGTCGTCGATGTTGACCACGGAATGCCGCAGGCCGCGCGCCGAGAACAGCCGGTACTTGGCCGCGGCGTAGTCCTCCATCGTGCCGTGGTAGTCGAGGTGGTCGCGCGTGAGGTTGGTGAAGACCGCGACGTCGTACTTGATGCCCGCCACGCGCCCCTGGTCCAGCCCGTGGCTAGAGACTTCCATCGCGACGTGGCGCGCGCCGCGGCGAAGGTAGTCGGCAAGAAGGCGCTGCAGCACGATCGGGTCCGGGGTGGTGTTCTTCGCCTCGACGCGTTCCCCGACGAGGCCGTTGCCCAGCGTGCCGATCACCGCCGAGCGCCGCCCGAGGCCGTCGAGGGCCGCCGCGATCCACTGCGACACCGAGGTCTTGCCGTTGGTGCCCGTCACACCCGCCATCCACAGCGAGTCCGACGGATTGCCGAACACCGCTCCGGCGATCGCCGAAATGTGGCCGCGCAATTCATCAATGCCGAGGTTGGGAATTTCCCAGCGCTCGTCCCAGCTGAAGCCTTTGTGCTCCCACAGCACCGCCGCGGCGCCGCGCGCGATCGCCTCGGGGATGAAGGTCCTGCCGTCGAGGACGGTGCCGGGGTAGGCGACGAAAATCGATCCCAGCTTCACCGCGCGCGAATCCGCGGTGAGGTCGACGAGGGGCACGCCCAGCTGCGCCAATCGATCGAGGAGGGGCATCCCGGCGGGGCGCGGAAACTCGGCCGCGGCGATCATCCCTCGCCTCCGGGAAGGTCGGTCCTGGCGTTCATCGGCTTCGGGCGCGCCGCGTTCATCAAGTCGCTCGGCGCATCGGGCGGCACCGCCATCATGCGCAGCGCGCTGCCCATCACCGACGAGAACACCGGCCCGCCGACGTCGCCGCCGAAGTACCTGGCGCCCGCCGGCTCGTCGAGCATCACGGCGACGATGAGGCGCGGGTTGGTGACCGGGGCGAAGCCCACGAACGACGAGACGTATTTGTGCTCGGCGTAGCCGCCGGCCTCGGCCTTGTGCGCGGTGCCGGTCTTGCCCGCGACGCGATAGCCGGGAACCTGCGCGCGCGGCGCGGTGCCTCCGGGAAGCACCGCCATCTCCATCATGCGGGTGACTTCCTGCGCGGTCGTGCGGGCGATGAGCCGCTTGCCGATCGGATGCGCGTCGCGCCTCATGAGCGAGAGCGGCAGGAGCTGGCCCTCGGTGGTGAAGATCGTGTAGGCGCGCGCCATCTGCAGCAGCGACACCGACATGCCGTGCCCGTAGGCCATCGTCGCCTGCTCGATGGGGCGCCATTGCGCCCACGGCCGCAGCTGGCCGCGCGCCTCGCCGGGAAACCCGGTCTGCGGCGAGAGCCCGAAGCCCAGCTCGCGATAAAGCGTACCCATGCGCTCGGCAGGCATCGCCAGCATGATCTTGGCGCTGCCGACGTTCGAGGATTTCTGGATCACCTGCGCCACGGTGAGCATCCCCATCGGATGCGAGTCGGTGATGGTCCAGGCGCCGATGGTCATCGACCCCGGCGCGGTCTGGATCTGGGTGTCGGGCTTCACGATGCCCGCGTCGAGCGCGGCGGCGATCGTGAACGGCTTCATCGTCGAGCCCGGCTCGAAGAGATCGGTCACCGAGCGATTGCGCGTCTGCCGACCGGTCACGTTGGCGCGATTGTTGGGGTTGTAGTCGGGTTGGTTCACGAGCGCCAGGATCTCGCCGCTCTTCGCGTCGAGGATGACGAGCGAGCCCGCCTTCGCGTGATGCGCTTCCACCGCGGCCTTGAGCTCGCGGTGCGCGAGGAACTGCAGCCGCTGGTCGATCGCAAGCGTGACCTCGGCGCCGTCGCGCGGCGCGCGCACGCCCTCGACGTCCTCGACGATGCGGCCCCGGCGGTCCTTGATCACCTTGCGCGATCCCGGAATGCCGGCGAGGCGCTCCTGCGCGGCGAGCTCGACGCCCTCCTGGCCGTTGTCCTCGATGCCGGTGAATCCCACCACGTGCGCCATGACTTCCCCCGCCGGGTAGTAGCGGCGGAATTCGCGCTGCTGGAAGACGCCCGGGATGCCCAGCGCCATCACTTTGTCCGCCTGGTCGGGCGAGATCTGGCGCTTGAGGTAGGCGAACTGGCGATCCTTTCTGGCAATTTTCTGGCGGATCTCCTCGGCGGGAATGCCGAGCGCCCTGCCGAGAGAGCGCACCTGCGCCTCTTCGACCTCGAAATCCTCGGGGCTCACCCAGATGGATTCCACCGGCGTGGAGATCGCGAGAAGCTGGCCGTTGCGGTCCTTCACCGGCCCGCGAGAAGCCGGCATCTCGAGGACTCTCCCGTAGCGCGCCTCGCCTTTCGCCTGCAGGAAGCTGGTGTGCATCGCCTGCAGGTAGAAGGCGCGCCCGGCGAGCGTGGCGAAGGCCACCACCACCACGAAGAGGACGAAACGCGAGCGCCAGCCCTCGAGCTTCAGGCGCAGGTGGGGCGCGCGCTTTTCGAAACTCATCGCCGCACGCTCCCGGCGTCGGCGGGATCGGCGCGCGGGGCGGCGCGGCTGTCGAGCGTCACGATGAGGGTGAGCGCGGGATCGGGCAGCCGCATTCCCAGCTGCTTCGAGGCGACCGATACGATGCGCTTGTGGGTGGCCCAGGTTCCCTGCTCGAGCTGCAGCTGCGACCATTCCTCGTCGAGCTTCTTCGCCGCGGCCTGCTCGCCCTCGAGCTCGGTGAAGAGCTTGCGCGCCTGGTGCTGCGAAGTGATCACGCCCAGCGCGCACGCGATCACGAGCGCCAGCAGCACGGCGTTCGCGCGGCCCATCACCTCCCTCTCCTTGTTCTCCCTCTCCCTTGGGAGAGGGTCGGGGTGAGGGTCAGTTTCTCCGCCACGCGCAGCTTCGCGCTGCGCGAGCGGGGGTTGCGCCGCACTTCCTCGTCCGAAGGCTTGATCACCTTCCCCACCGCGCGCAGCTCGGGCGGCGGCAGGTCGGCGGCGCGCACCGGCACGCCCTTGGGAAGCTTGTCGGCCGTCGAGCGCTCGCGAATGAAGTTCTTCACGATGCGGTCCTCGAGCGAATGGAAGCTCACGACCGCAAGGCGCCCTCCCGGCTCGAGGAGGGCCACCGCCCGGGGCAG
>JBGOST010000186.1:0-5516 GCA_041476125.1 Usitatibacter sp.
AGCGCGGGGTCGATGGCCGCGTAGTTGAAGAACAGCACTTCCTTGCCCGGATTGCGCTCGTTGTGCTTGAGCACCGCGTCGGTGATCGCGTGGGCGACCGAGCTGCCATTGCCCTGCATGATGATGCGCGCGCCCTCGTCGATGGCCTTCTTCAGCATGATGAGCGACTCCTGCGGGCTCACCTTGTTGTCGTAGGAAAGGACGGTGATCTTCTCGCCGTTCAGGCCCCCCGCGGCGTTGATCCTGTCGGTGAAGAACGCGATGTGCTTCTGGGCGCTCACCCCGGCGCTCGCCGCGCCTCCCGAGAGCGGGTCGATGTAGGCGATCTTGAAATCCGCCGCGGCCGTTCCGGCGCAAATCGTCGTGGCCAGGGCGATGCAGGCAAACGGGTTGGAGCGCATGGGTTTCTCCTCGGTGGTGGGTTTTCGGCTTTGGCGGCCAGTGCTAACGCGACGCGGTGCGGCTCTGCTGGGGTTCGATGTCGATGTACTTCCAGAAATTGTAGGTGAGGATCGGGGAGCGCCGGTATCCGATGACCTGCGGATACCACATGTCGGTGCGGATGCGGTGCGTGTTGATGCGCCAGGGCGCGTAGGCGACGATCAGCTTCGTCATTTCCTGGTAGAGCCGCGTGCGCTCGGGCGTGTCGGACATCGAGCGCGCTTTCTCGTACAGGCGGTCGTACTCGGCCAGCTTGAAGCGACCGAAGTTCTGCTCGATGTTCGGCCCATAGAGGAGGCTGAGCCACTGGTCGCCGTCCGGCGAGGCGGCCACGTTGCCGAGGTTCCAGAACTGCACCTTGCCTGCCCGCGCGGCCTTGAGGATGTCGGGCCACTTCCCCTTGACGATCTCCAACCGGAGACCGACGTCGTCCATGCCGCGCTTCCACAGCTCGTCGAATTGCTGGTCGCGCGAGGTGGGGGAGGAGCTGCGGTAGACCGTGAGCGGACTGCCGTCGGGCATCTCGCGGTAGCCGTCGCCGTCGCGGTCGACGTAGCCGAACATGTCGAGCAGCGCCTTCGCCTTGGCGATGTTGTATTCGTTTGCCGTGGTGTGGAAGTTCGGATCGTAGCCGGCTACGCCAGGGCTGTACGGGGCGTCGGCGGCAATCGCCTGGCCCTTGCGCAGGATGGCGATCTCGTCCTTGACTTTGTACGAGAGCGAGATCGCCCGCCGCAGCGCGACCTTCTCCGGCGTGTACCCGCCGACCACCGGATCCTCCATGTTGAAGAAGCTGTAGGTGGTGTCGAGGGTCGGCAGCTGCTCCATGCGGATGCCGCGCCGCGCGAGGTTCCTGGCGATCTTGTTGTTGGGGAAGGCCTGGTAGGCGAAGTCCTCGGGCACGAGGAAGATGAGGTCCATTTCCTCGTTGAGGAAGGAGAGCCAGCGCGGCTGCGTTTCCTCGATCACCGCGACCTCGACGCGGTCGATCATGGGCATGCGCTTGCCCTTCTGGCGCGCGAAGATCTCATGCGCACGCGCGTCGCCCTCCGGCGGCTCGGCGGCGAAGTAGTCCTCGCGATAGCCGGGATTGCGCTCGAACACCATCCTCGAGCTGCGTTTCCAGAACGTCAACCGCCACGGCCCGGTGCCGACCGGGTGCGATCCGAAGTCCTCGCCGTACTGCTCCACCACCTCGCGGGCGATCGCGCAGCTGATGCGGCAGTCGGCGAAGTTGTAGATGAAGACGTACTGCGGTTGCTTGAGCCGCACCTGGAAGGTGTAGCGATCCAGGACCTTCAATCCTTCGATCGGCGCATCGTAGTCGAAGCGGTTCGTGTTGCGCGCCTTGCTCGCGGCTTCTTCCGCGCCGACGACGTAGGGCTCGAGCTCGCCGACCTGGGAAGCGCGCACCTTCGGGTCGAGCACGCGCTTCATCGCGTAGATGAAGTCCTTCGCTTCGAGCTCGCGCTTCTTGCCGCCGAAGGCTGGGTCGTCGGCGAAGTAGATGCCGGGCCGCACGCGCAGCGTGTAGGTGGTGCCGTCGGCGCTGATCTCGGGCATTCCGGTTGCGGTGTTGGGCTTGAGCTTGGCGGGGCGAGCGAGGTAGTCGTAGGTGAGCGGCGGTTCGTAGATGCCCTGGATGACGATGTTGGAGTAGACGTCGGCGATGCGGTTCGGGTCGAAGCTCGTCTCCGCGATCTCGAAGGCGTAGCGGAAGATCTTGTTGGGATCGGCGGCAAGCGCCGGCGCAGCCCACGCAACCGAGGCGATGGCGAAGAGCGCGCAAAAAGCACGGAGGAAACGCATATGGCCGCCATTGTAGCGGCCCCCTCGGCTTATGATTCCGCGATGCGCATCGTCGATTCGCAGGTCCATGTCTGGGGGGCGAACACGCCCGATCGGCCCTGGCCCGCGCGCGCCCATGCGCATCGCGACACGCCCCTGGGCGCCGCCGAGCTGCTGCGTGAAATGGACGCCGCGGGGGTGGAGCGCGCGGTGATCGTGCCGCCCTCGTGGGAGGGAGACCGCGACGACCTCGGGCTCGCCGCCGCGCGGGCGCATCCGGATCGCTTCGCGGTCATGGGCCGCTTCGACGCCGAAGCGCAAGGCGGCGCGGAGCGCCTCGCGAGCTGGAAACGCCAGCCGGGCATGCTGGGCTTGCGTTTTGCGTTCCACACCGCGCTCCTTCGGCAGCCTTTCCTCGACGGGCGCGTCGACTGGGTCTGGGAGCCTGCGGAGCGCGAAGGCCTGCCGGTGATGATCCTCGTGCACCACGCGTACATGGACCGCGTGGAGCGCATCGCCGAGCGCCATCCGCGATTGAAGCTCGTCATCGATCACCTCGGGCTGGTAAGCGGGGAGAAGGACGCGGAAGCGTTTCGCGACATCGATCGCGTGCTCGCGCTCGCGAAGCACGCAAACGTGGCGGTCAAGGCGAGCGCGCTGCCTTGCTATACCAACGACCGCTATCCTTACCGGGCACTGCATCCCTACCTCCGGCGCGTCTACGACTCTTTCGGGCCGCGGCGCGTTTTCTGGGGAACCGACCTGTCGCGGCTTCCGTGCACCTATCGCGAAGCCGTTACGATGTTCACTGAAGAGATCCCGTGGCTCGGCGCCGACGACAAGGAATGGATCATGGGCCGCGGCGTGTGCGAATGGCTCGATTGGAAACCCTGAAAGGAAAAAAAAGATGAAACGACTGCTTTCCCTGCTCGGGCTAATTCCGCTGTGCGGAATCGCGCTCGCGCAACCATTCCCCTCGAAGCCGGTGAAGATCGTAGTGCCGTTCGCGCCCGGCGGCAATCTCGACGTCACGACGCGCATCGTCGCCGAAGCGATGGCGCGCGATCTCGGCCAGCCCATCATCGTCGAGAATCGCGCCGGCGCGGGTGGAGTGATCGGGAGCGAGGCCGTGGCAAGCTCCGCGCCCGACGGCTACACGCTCCTCACGGGCACCACCGGTACCACGGTCGTGAGCCCGCTGCTCGTGCCGAATTCACCCTACGCGCGCGCGAGCTTCGCGCCGATCGGCATGTTCGCGGTCACGCCGCTCGTGGTCGAAGTGCCCGCCGCCAGCCCGTTCACCGATTTCAAGGCATTCGTCGCGCACGTGAAGGCCAATCCCGGCAAGGTCAGCATCGGACACTCGGGAAACGGCACCACCAACCACATCGCCATCCTTCAGCTGCAGGAAGCGATCGGCGGCAAATTCAACGTCATCGCCTACAAGGGTTCGGGACCCGCCCTCGTGGACCTCATGGGCGGGCAAATCGATTCGGCGCTCGACCAGACGTCGAGCTCGCTGCCGCAGATCAAGGCGGGAAAATTTCGCGCGCTCGCAGTGGGCACCAAGGCGCGCATCGCCGACCTGCCGCAGGTCCCCACGCTGCAGGAGCAGGGCCTCGCGAATTTCGAGGCGGTGACGCCGAGCGGATTGTTCGCGCCGGCGAAGACGCCGGCGGCGATCGTGAAGACGCTCAACGCCGCGGTGAACAAGGCGCTCGCCGACCCGGTGGTGAAGCAGAAGCTATCCGACCTGGGATCGGTGGTCACGCCGATGACGCCGGAGGAGTTCGATCAGTTCCTCAAGGAGGAGGAGGTCAAGCTCAAGGCGCTGGTGAGGTCCGGTGTCCTGAAAGGCGACTGAAAACCGGGGACAGACCCCAATTTTCCGCCGGACGGAAAATTGGGGTCTGTCCCCGGTTTTCTAGTGGGTCGTCAGGAATTCCCGCAGCGCTTTCGCGGTGTGCGTCTTCGCGCCGGCGCGCTCGAATACTTCCGGCGGCGCCGCGAGCACCACGCGCCCGCCGGCGTCACCGCCTTCCGGACCGAGGTCGATGATCCAGTCCGCCTCGGCGATGATGTCGAGGTTGTGCTCGATCAGCACAACGCTATTGCCCGCGTCCACGAGGCGATGCAGCACGCGGATGAGTTTCTCGACGTCGGCCATGTGCAGGCCCACCGTGGGCTCGTCGAGCACGTAGAGCGTGTGCATCGGGACTGACGCGCGTCCGCCCGGGCGCGGCCCCTGCGGCCCACGCACTTTCGCCAGCTCGGTGACGAGCTTGATGCGCTGCGCCTCGCCCCCCGAGAGCGTCGGGCTCTGCTGCCCCAGCGTGAGGTAGCCCAGCCCCACGTCCTGCAGCAACCTCAGGCAATGGTGGATCGACGGATGCTGGGTGAAGAAGTCCACCGCCTCGTCCACGCTCATCGCGAGCACTTCGCCGATGTTCCTGCCGCGCATCTGCACGGCGAGCGTCTCGGCGTTGAAGCGCGCCCCGCCGCAAACCTCGCACGCGATCTTCACGTCGGGAAGGAAGCTCATCTCGATCGTCTTCACGCCCTGGCCGTCGCAGCCGTCGCAGCGCCCGCCCGCGGTGTTGAAGGAGAAGCGGCTCGCGGTGTAGCCGCGGATGCGCGCTTCCTGCGTGTCGGCGAAGAGCTTGCGGATGTTGTCGAAGAAGCCGACGTAGGTCGCGGGGCACGAGCGCGGCGTCTTGCCGATGGGGGTCTGGTCCACTTCGAGCACGCGGCTCACCGCCTCCCACCCCTTGATCGACTTGCATCCGGTGAGAGCGCCGGCGGCCTTGCGATCCCGAACGCCGGCCACGAGGCGCTCGAGGTTTTCGTAGAGGACATCGCGCGCGAGCGTGGACTTGCCCGAACCTGACACACCCGTCACCACCGACAGGCGCGCGAGGGGAAAGCGCACGTCGATGTCCTTCAGGTTATGCAACCGCGCGCCGCCGATTTCGATCGCCGGCGTGCCCTTCGCTACGGACCGGCGCGGCTGAATGGGATGCTTCAGCGGCTCGCGCAGGAAGTGGCCGGTGAGCGAATCGGGATTCGCCTTGAGCTCTTCCGCGTTTCCCTGCGCGACCACGTACCCGCCGAGGCGTCCCGCGCCCGGGCCCAGGTCGATGACGTGCTCGGCGCGCCGGATCGTGTCCTCGTCGTGCTCGACGACCACGAGCGTGTTGCCCTTGGCGCCGAGGCGCGCGAGCGTATCGAGAAGGATCTGGTTGTCGCGCGGGTGCAGGCCGATGGTCGGCTCGTCGAGGATGTAGCAC
>JBGOST010000187.1:0-5496 GCA_041476125.1 Usitatibacter sp.
CCTTGGTCTTCGCCCGTGACCAAGCAATCGACCCGCCGGACCTTCAATCTGTTGGCGGAGAGGGCGGGATTCGAACCCGCGTTAGGTAATTAGCCTAAACACGCTTTCCAGGCGTGCGACTTAAACCGCTCATCCACCTCTCCGTGCGGGAAATTATACCGTGAGGGAGAACATCATTTCGCGGTCGCGAGCCACCGAAAGCCATACAGTTGACGCCAGAAAAGGACCGCAAGCAGCACGATCATGGTCCCGTGCACCGGCCACAACCCGAGCCAGCCTGGAATCTTTCCTGACGCCGTCCAGGCCTGGAAGATCGACAGCAGGTTGTTGTAGAGCACGTAGACGAGGATGGCGAGGATCAGGTTCCACGAGCGTCCCGAGCGCGGGTTCACGAACGAGAGCGGAATCGCGAAGAGCGCCATGATGATCACCGCCAGCGGCAGCGCCACGCGCCAATGCAGCTCGGCCACGTTGACGGGCTTGCGCTCGGCGAGCAGGTCCATCGTGCTCATCGCCTTGGTCGATGGCGCCTGGCGCTTGGCTTCGCGCGGCTCGATGCGAAGCGCGTACTTGTCGAAATCGACGGTGCGGTAGTCGAGGGTCCCGGGCGTGCCCTCGTAGCGGCGCCCATGCTGGAGGATCACGAAGCGGTCGCCGTTCTCCGCGGTCTCGATGTAGCCGCGCTGCGCCACCATCACCCCCATGCGGTTGTTCTGCGTGGACTGGACGAAGACGTTGTTCACGACGTCGTCGCTTTCGGAGAGCTTGTCTACGAAGAAGACGCGGTCGGAGCTGCGGGACTCCCGAAATATGCCCGGTGTCACGCTCGAGACCTCGTCACGGCTTTCCAACAGCCGCTGGTACTCCACGCTCTGCGCCTGCGACCAGGGCGAAAGCCCGAGGGAAAGAACGCCGCAGATGACCGCGACCGGCAAGGCGAATTGCAGGACGGGCTTCACCCATGCGCCGAGCGACAGGCCCGAGGTGAACCACACCGTCATCTCGCTGTCCCGATAACTGCGCGTAAGCGCGAGCAGCACCGCGATGAAAACCGCGATGCCGAGAAGGACCGGTAAATAAGTAAGGATTCCGAACGCAATCAACCCCAGCACGGCTTCGGGCAGGATGTCGCCCATCGCGGCCTTGCCGAGCATGAGGATCAGCATGCGGGTGAGGATGATCGCGAGCAACACGCCGACGACGGCGATCGCGATCAAGCTGAACTCGCGGATGAGGCTGCGTTGGAAGATCACGGCGGATCGCCTTTGACCTGGCGAGCTATAATCCGGCGGATTTGTCGCCCTTCCAAGCCTGGGAAAACCAATGGAATTTAGCATAAAGAGTGGCAGCCCCGAGAAACAGCGCACGGGCTGCGTCGTCGTGGGTGTCTTCGATGGGCGCAAGCTTTCGGCCTCCGCGCAGGCGATCGACGGCGCATCGCGCCATTACCTGAGCGAGGTCCTGCGCCGGGGCGACATGGACGGCAAGCTCAATACGACGCTCATGCTGCACAGCGTCCCGCAGATTCCCGCCGACCGCGTGCTGCTCGTGGGCCTCGGGCGCGAGCGCGACTTCAACGAAGGCGCCTATCGCATAGCGCTCGCCTCGGCCATGAAAGCGCTGCGATCGACCGGGGCCTCGGAAGCGACGATCTGCCTCACCGACCTCGCCTTGAAGCGCCGCGACACGGCGTGGAAGGTCGAGCACGCCGTCATCGCGGTGGGCGAAGGCGCCTACCGCTTCGACCGCATGAAGAGCAAGCCGCCGGAGGCCAAGAGAGCGCTTCGCAAGGTGACGCTGCACGTGTCCAAGCGAAGCGAGATCGCCGAAGGCGAGACGGCCATGGAGCGCGGGCAGGCCATCGCCGACGGCGTGGCGTTCGCCAAGGACCTCGGCAACCTCCCCGGCAACATCTGCACTCCGAGCTATCTCGCCGAGCAGGCGCAGGAGATGGGCAAGCGCAACGGCATAAAAGTCGAAGTACTGGAGCAGAAGGACATCGAGAAGCTCGGCATGGGCTCGTTCCTCGCCGTGGCGCGCGGCAGCCGCCAGCCGCCGAAGCTGATCGTGCTCGAGTACCAGGGGGGCAAGCGCGATGCGCCACCGATCGCGTTGGTCGGCAAGGGCATCACGTTCGACACCGGCGGCATCTCGATCAAGCCCGCCGCCGAGATGGACGAGATGAAGTTCGACATGTGCGGCGCGGCGAGCGTGCTGGGAACGATGAAAGCCGTCGCGGAGATGAAGCTGCCGCTCAACGTGGTCGGCGTCATCCCCTCCACCGAGAACATGCCGGGAGGAAACGCCATCAAGCCGGGCGACATCGTGACGACGATGTCCGGCCAGACGGTCGAGATCCTGAATACCGACGCCGAGGGCCGCCTCATCCTCTGCGACGCCCTCACCTACGTGGAGAAGTTCAAGCCCTCCGCGGTCGTCGACATCGCGACACTCACGGGCGCCATGGTCATCGCCCTGGGCCACGTCGCTACGGGACTTTTCGCCAACAGCGATCCGCTCGCGCGTGAGCTGCTGCAAGCGGGAGATGCGGCGTGGGATCGCGCGTGGCACATGCCGCTGTGGGACGAATACCAGGAAGCGCTCAAGTCGAATTTCGCCGACATTCCCAACATCGGCTCGCGTGCCGGGGGCTCGGTCACCGCCGCGTGCTTCCTGTCGCGCTTCACCAAGTCGTATCCGTGGGCGCATCTCGACATCGCGGGAACGGCCTGGAAGTCGGGACCGGAAAAGGGCGCCACCGGCCGCCCCGTGGCCCTGCTCTCCCATTTCCTGGTGCGCCGGGCCGCGTGACGCGGATCGATTTCTACCGCTACGCCGAGGACAAGGTCCGTTTCGCCTGCCGCCTCGCGGCCACCGCGTTCGATCGCGAAAGCCGCGTGGTGGTGTATTCGCCCGATACGAAGGTGCTCGCGGACTTCGACCGCACCCTGTGGACCTTCCAGGCCACGCGCTTCGTGCCGCACTGTTTTGCGGGCTCGGCCGTCGCTTCAGAGACGCCCATCGTCCTGTCCTCCTCGGGAGAATCGCTCCCGCATCACGACGTGCTCCTGAACCTCGCCGATGAGTGGCCGCCCTTCTTTTCCTCGTTCGAGCGCGTGCTCGAGATCGTCGCCGCCGACGAAGGCGACAAGGAACGCGCGCGGGAACGCTATGCGTTCTACAAGAAGCGGGGCTACGATATCAAGGTGAACGACATCGAGGGCTGAAGGAGAGCGGCGTGGCGGGCGACAAGGACATCCTGGACAAGGCGGATGCGCTGCTGCGGCGCCACGTGGCGCCCGGTAGCGCAATCGGTTCCGACACCGGCGGCGTCCCGGTGCTCACCGACATCATCGGCGATCACGGCGCGGGCGATCCCGCCGCGGCTGCCCCTGCCACGGCCGCTCCCGCCGCCGCCGCTCCAATCGCGGCCGACCCCAGCAGCGAGCTCGCGGCCGAAATCTTCCGGCGCGTGATGGGCGAGGTGGAGCGGCGCCTCGCCGGCGAGCTCGAGCACCGCCTCCTGCAACGGCTCACGCCCCAGATCCATGCGGCGGTCGCGGGCGCGATCATCGACCTGCGCCAGGAGCTCGCCAACGCCATCGCAGACGCGGTCGCGGAGGCCTTTGCCCGTCGCAACGTAAAATAGAGGGATGGAACTCGCAAAGAGCTTCGATCCCCACGCGATCGAGTCACGGTGGTATCCCTTCTGGGAGTCGCGCGGCTACTTCAAGGCCGGCTTCGACCCCGCCCGGGCGTCGTTCTCGATCCAGCTGCCGCCCCCCAACGTCACGGGGACGTTGCACATGGGGCACGCCTTCCAGCAGACGCTGATGGACATCCTCACGCGCTATCACCGCATGAAGGGCGAGAACGTCCTGTGGCAGCCGGGAACCGATCACGCGGGAATCGCCACCCAGATGGTGGTCGAGCGGCAGCTCGAGGCGCAGGGCGAATCGCGCCGCGCGCTCGGCCGCGAAGAGTTCGTGCGCCGCGTGTGGGCGTGGAAAGAAGAGTCGGGTTCGACCATCACCCGGCAGATGCGCCGGCTCGGGGATTCGTGCGACTGGTCGCGCGAGTACTTCACCATGGACGAGGCGCGGTCGCGCGCGGTGACCGAAGTCTTCGTGAAGCTCTTCGACGAGGGCCTCATCTATCGCGGCAAGCGCCTGGTGAGCTGGGACCCGGTGCTGCAGACCGCGGTCTCGGACCTCGAAGTCGAATCGCGCGAGGAAAGCGGCACGCTGTGGCACCTGCGCTACCCGCTCGAAGACGGCAGCGGGCATCTCGTCGTGGCCACCACGCGCCCGGAGACGATGCTGGGTGACGTGGCGGTAGCCGTGCATCCCGAAGACGAGCGCTACGCGCGCCTCGTGGGAAAGAAGGTGCGCCTGCCCCTGGCCGAGCGCCTCATTCCCATCATCGCCGACGAGTACGTCGATCGCGAATTCGGCACCGGGGTGGTGAAGATCACCCCGGCGCACGACTTCAACGACTACCAGGTGGGCATGCGCCATGACCTCACGCCCATCGACATCTTCACGCTCGAAGCGAAGGTGAATGAGAATGCGCCGGCTGCGTACCGCGGCCTCGACCGCTTCGTGGCGCGCAAGCGCGTCCTCGCGGACCTGGAAACGGCCGGGCTCGTCGAGAGCGCCAAGCCGCACAAGCTGATGCAGCCGCGCTCGCAGCGCTCCGACGCGGTGGTCGAGCCGATGCTCTCCGACCAGTGGTTCGTGCGCATGGACGGCCTGGCGAAGACGGGGCTCGCACCCGTCAACGACGGGCGCATCCGCTTCATTCCCGGCGAATGGGAATCGGTGTACCGGCAGTGGCTGGAGAATATCCAGGACTGGTGCATCTCGCGGCAGCTGTGGTGGGGGCACCAGATTCCCGCCTGGTACGCGCCCGACGGCACGCCGTTCGCCGGCCGCACGTTCGAGGAAGCCGCCGCGCGCGCCAAGGCCGCGGGGAAATCGATCACGCCGCAATCGCGCGACCCCGATATGCTCGACACCTGGTTCTCGTCGGCATTCGTCCCGTTCTCCACGCTCGGATGGCCCGACGAGAAGCCGTTCGCCGCCGAGCGCAAGTTCTACCTGCCCTCCTCCGTGATGGTCACCGGCCCCGACATCATCTTCTTCTGGGTCGCGCGCATGATCATGACGACCCTGCACCTCACGGGCGAGATCCCGTTCCGCGACGTGTACCTGAACGCGACGGTGCGCGACGGCGAGGGCCAGCGGATGTCCAAGTCGAAGGGCAACACCATCGACCCGATCGACGTCATCGACGGCATCGAGCTGCCCGCGCTCCTGGAGAAGTCGACCAAGGGCCTGATGCTCGCTTCCCACAAGGATTCGGCGGCCAAGCGCATCAAGCGCGACTATCCCGAGGGGATTCCCGCCTGGTACGCGCCCGACGGCACGCCGTTCGCCGGCCGCACGTTCGAGGAAGCCGCCGCGCGCGCCAAGGCCGCGGGGAAATCGATCACGC
>JBGOST010000188.1:0-5478 GCA_041476125.1 Usitatibacter sp.
ATCGAGCCGAAGGTCATCGCCTGGCGGCGCGACTTCCACCAGAACCCCGAGCTCGGCAACCGGGAGCAGCGCACCGCGAAGATCATCGCGGATCACTTGCGCGCCTTGGGCTTCGACCAGGTGCGCGAGAGGGTTGCGCACACCGGGGTCGTGGGTGTCCTGAAAGGCGGCCTCCCGGGGCCCGCGGTGGCGCTGCGCGCCGACATGGACGCGCTTCCCGTCGCCGAGGAAGTCGACGTCCCCTTCAAGAGCACGGTGCGCACCAAATGGAACGGCCAGGAATGCGGCGTCATGCACGCCTGCGGCCACGACGCGCACACCTCGATCCTCATGGGAGTGGCGGAATTGCTCTGCGGCATGCGCGAGCGCATTCCCGGAACGATCACCTTCGTCTTCCAGCCAGCGGAGGAAACGCCGCCGATCGGAGAAGACGGCGGCGCCAAGATGATGGTCGAGCAAGGATGCCTCAAGAACCCCGACGTGGAAGCGATCTTCGGGCTGCACGTGACTTCCATCCACGCCACCGGCCAGATCGGCTACCGGCCGGGGCCGTTCATGGCTTCGGCCGACGACTTCCGCGTCTTCGTGCGCGGGGTGCAGACCCACGCGGCGATGCCGTGGCGCGGCGTGGATCCGATCGTCGTCGGCTCGCAGATCGTGCTCGGGCTGCAGACCATCGTGTCGCGCCAGATGAACATCACCAAGGAGCCCTCGGTCGTCACGGTGGGCGTGTTCCAGGGCGGTGTGCGCCACAACATCATCCCCGACGAAGTCAAGCTCGAAGGCACCATTCGCGCCTTCGACGAAACCCAGCGCGACGAGATCCACGCCCACGTGAAGCGTATCTCCGAGATGATCGCGGCGGCGGGCGGGGCCACCGCGAAGGTGCATATCCATCGCTGGTACGACGTCACGGTGAACGATCCGGGGTTGACCGAGTGGTCGATCCCCACGCTCTCGCGCATCGCGGGCGAGGCCAAGGTGAACGTCGTGGACAAGGTCTGCGGCGCGGAAGATTTCTCCTTCTACCAGAAGGCCGTGCCGGGCTTCTTCTATTTCATGGGATGCACGCCTCCCGAGCGCGACGCGGGCAAGGCCGCGCCCAACCACAGCCCGCGGTTCTACGTGGACGAGAGCTGCCTCAAGCTCGGCGTGCGCACGCTCTCGGCGCTGGCGCTCGACTGGCTCGCGGCCCACGCTGCCTGAGCGTGTGATGGCCGAGGAGGCTACCACCGCGACGGTGGGCGAGATGCTGGCGGGCGGGCGAGCGCACGAGGCGCTTGCCGTGGCGCGGCAGGCCGTGGCGCAGCGCCCTTCGGACCCGTCGTGGCTTCACGTGCTCGCCGTGGCGCTGCACCTCACCGGCTCCAACGAAGAGGCCGCGGGAGTGCTCCTGCGTTCGCTCCAGTTGGCGCCGGGCGATGCCCTCGCGTGGAATTCGTATGCGGCGATCCACACGGCGAGGGCCGACTTCGGCTCGGCGGAGCGGGCGCTGCGCGAAGCGCTGCGGCTGAAGGACGACTACTTCGAGGCGCGCTTCAACCTCGCGCTCGTGCTGCGCCGCCGCGGCGACCTCGAGGGCGCGGCCGCGCAGATCAAGCGCGTGCGCTCGATGCGCCCCGACTACGCCGCGGCGCAGGCCGAGGAAGCGGCGTTGCGAATAGAAGCGGCGGGGGCCAGCCAGAACAAGGCCCTCGCGCTCGACCGGCGCGGAGAAGTGGAGGAGGCAAGGCGCCTCCTCGGCCAAGCCATCTCCGAGCACCGCGGCGATGCGGCGCTACTGTCGGTTCTCGTGCACCTGAAGATCCGCGACTGCGACTGGGAGGGGCTCGACGCTCTCGTCGAAGAGCTGCGCCCGGCGGCGTTGCGACCGAGCCTGCGGCCCGCGCACCCGCCGCTTGCCATGTATCTCGAGCCGGTGGGCGCCGAAGAACAACGCCGCTGGGCCGAGAACTGGGCGCGCATTCGCTTCCCCGCGCAAGTTCCCCTCGCCACGCGGGTCCGCGCGCGCCATCCCGAAGGCCGGATCAAGGTCGGGTTCCTGTCCGGCGATTTTCGCGACCACGCGACTTCCATCCTGATGGCGGCGATGCTCGAGCATCGTGACCGCGACCGGTTCGAATACTTCGCCTACTCGCACGGGCCCGATGACGGCTCCGAGATGCGCCTGCGCGTGCAGCGCGCCTTCGACCGTTTCATCGACATCGGCCCGCTGCCGATCCAGGACGTGGCGGCGCGAATCCACGCCGACGGCGTCGACGTCCTCCTCGACCTCGCCGGGCACGTCGACGGCTCGCGCCTCGACGTTCTTTCCCATCGACCGGCGCCGGTGCAGGGCCATTTCCTCGGCTACCCGGGAACGACCGGGGCGCCGTTCGTGGACTTCTTCGTCGCCGATCGCATCACCATCCCTCCCGGCGCCGAGGCGCATTTCACCGAGCGCATCCTGCGCATGCCGCATTGCTACCAGCCCAACGACCCCGCGCGCCTGGTGCTGCCCGCGCCGCCGCGCTCGGCGTGCGGCCTGCCCGAGGGCGGAGTCGTGATCTGCTCGTTGAACCAGCCGATGAAGATCAACGCGACGGTCTTCGGCCGCTGGTGCCGCCTGCTGCAAGCGCTTCCCGGCGCCTGCCTGTGGCTGCTCGGGTTCGACGCGCGCTCGCAGAAGAACCTGCAAGCCCACGCGCGCGCCAACGGCGTGGATCCCTCGCGCCTCGTGTTCGCCGGGCGCGTGCCGCAGGCCGAGCACCTCGCGCGGCTTCGCAACGCCGACATCGCCGTGGACACGTTTCCCTGCAACTCGCACACGACCGCGAGCGACGTGCTGTGGGTGGGCGTGCCGTTGATCACCACCCGGGGCGCGACCTTCGCCTCGCGCGTCGCGGCGAGCGTGCTCACCGCCGCCGAGTGCGCCGATTGGGTGTTCGACGATCCCGAGAAGGCCTTCGAGGCCACGCTGGCCATGGCGCGCGATCCGCGCGCCCTTCTCGAGGCGAAGTCGCGCGTCGAGCTGGCGCGGGTGTCCTCGCCGCTCTTCGATGCGCGGCAGTACACGCACGACTTCGGGGTGCTGCTGGAATCCGCGCTCGAGCTGGGCGCTCGATAGCGCGATGGAAACGCCCGCCCTCGGCCTCTACGTCATCGCCTCGCTGGCGCTCATCGCCACGCCCGGGCAGGACATGCTCTACGTGATCACGAGATCGCTCGCGCAGGGGCGTTTCGCCGGCGTGTGCTCGGCGGTGGGCGTGTGCCTCGGCATCCTGGTGCACACCGCTCTCGCCGCCTTTGGCGTGGGCGCGATCCTCCAGGCGAGCGAGACCCTCTTCGTCGCGCTCAAGCTCGTCGGCGCCGCATATCTCGTGTACCTCGGGCTGAAACTCGCGCTTTCGCGCGAAACGGCGCGCGAGATCGGGGCCGCGGGCGCGCGCCTCTCGCCCTTCGCCCTCGTCTGGCAGGGCGTGCTGTCGAACGTCACGAATCCGAAAATCGTCCTCTTCTTCCTCGCCTTCCTGCCGCAGTTCGTCGATCCGGCGAGCGCGCACCCGACGCGCGACCTGGTTTTCCTCGGGGTGCTCTACGCGGTGCTAGCGCTCCCGATCAAGACCGCCGTCGGCCTCGCTGCCGGCAGCCTGTCGCAACGGATCCTGCAACGGCCCGGAGCGATCGCGTGGATGAATCGCCTCAGCGGCACCGTCCTGGTCGCGCTGGGGTTGCGGCTTGCCGCCACGGAGCCGTGATGGCGCTCCCTGCATGGGTCTTCCTCCTTCAAGGAATCGACCGATCCAGCCTTCGCCGGGAACTCGGTGGCGCCCAATTTGTCCGTAAGCGCATAATCGTTTTTCCGACATATTGGTCGGGACAACCATGAAACGCCTGATGCGAAAGCTCGTTGCCTGCCTGGGAATCGCCGCGCTACTGCTCATGCAGCTCGCGGTGTCGGCTTATTCGTGTCCCATGCAGCAAGGGCAATCGACGTACGCGACCGACTCCGAAGTCCAGGGCGACCCCTGCTCGGACGATGCCGACGCCCCCAAGTCTCTCTGCATTTACCATTGCCAGCAGGGAAAGCAGTCGCTCGACAAGCCGCAAGCACCGGGTATCGCTCCGGTCATCGCGATGGGTTACACCATGGCGCTGGCTGACACCCATTTCGTCGCCAGTCCTGCGCCGTGGGTCCAGCGCCCGCACTTGCTGGCTCGGGAGACCGAGCCGCCTCTTTCCATCCGCAACTGCTGCTTGCGGATTTAGCCCGCCAGACCGCCTGTTGATCAGCATCCCGCGCCTTATGCCGCGGAGATGTCCGTCATTCGCCGTCTGGAGGTTTCATGTCATCGTCTTTTGCCACGCCCGGGCCCGGGTGCAGCCGGGGTCGTCGACTTCGCGCCGCCCTCGTTCTCGCCGCGTCCGCCAGCGCTGTGGCGATTTGCGCGCCGCCTTCGGCCGCCCAAGCATCCCTTACGCTCGGCCAGGCGCAGCGCCTGGCTCTTGAACGCTCGCGCCAGATCGCCGCCCACGACTTCGCAGCCACGGCATCCCGGGAGATGGCCATCTCCGCGGGCCAGTTGCCCGACCCGATGGTGAAACTGGGCGTCGACAACCTGCCCGTCGAAGGGCCCGATCGGCTCAGCATCGGGCGCGACTTCATGACGATGCGTCGTGTCGGCGTCATGCAGGAGCTCACACGCTCGGAAAAGCTGCGGCTGCGCGCTCGGCGCTTCGAGATCGAGGCGGAGAAATCCCTTGCCGAAAAGGCCACGACGGTTGCCGCGATTCAGCGCGACGCGGCGATCGCGTGGCTCGATCGCTATTACGCCGAGGCGATGGCCCAGGTCATCGCCCGGCAAGCCGAGGAGGGACGGCTGGAAATTCAGGCCGCCGAGAGCGCCTATCGCGCCGGGCGCGGCGGCCAGGCCGACATCTTCATTGCGCGTGCCGCGCTGGTAGCGTTGGACGACCGTGCCAGCGAGTTCGGCCGGCGGATCCGCACCGCCAAAACAGCGTTGGCCCGCTGGATTGGCGAGGACGCGGATCAGCCGCTCGCCGGAAAACCCGACATCGATTCCATTCGGTTGCATGCGCACCTGCTTGAAGCCGAAATCGCCAATCATCCGCAGATCCAGGCGATGGCGAAACAGGAGGAAATCGCCACGACCGAGGCGAAACTCGCCCAGGCCAACAAGAAATCCGATTGGAGCGTCGAGCTCATGTACAGCGTGCGCGGCTCTTCGTACTCGAACATGGTCTCGGTCGGCGTTTCCGTGCCGCTGCAATGGGATCAGAAGAATCGCCAGGACCGCGAGCTCGCCGCGAAACTGGCGATGGCAGCCCAGGCCGGGGCGCAGCGCGAGGACATGTTGCGCGCCCACCTCGCCGAGGCCCAAGCCATGGTCGCCGAATGGGAAAACCTGCGGGAGCGCAAGCGCCGCTATGAGGCGCAGCTCGTTCCGCTCTCGAGCGAGCGCACGCAGGCCGCGCTCG
>JBGOST010000189.1:0-5473 GCA_041476125.1 Usitatibacter sp.
ACCCCTCGATGATCACTGATCGGGGCCAGCGACGAAGGGGTTGCTCTCGAGAGGCCTTGCCCCGCTCGCCGCAGGATCGGAGAAGCGCCGGGAATTCGAGCGGCACTGCTGTAGCGAGATCCCTCCCCTTTGCTGGCGAGAAGAACCGGCCGGGTCGAGAGCAACCCCTTCGTCGATGGCCATGCTGATTTACCGGATTGTTTATTCAGTTCTCTTCGCATTCGCGGCGATACCCGCGCACGCCTACTGCATCTATAACAACCTTCCCGACCGCCCGGTCACGATCGCGCAGGAGCCGCACCCCGACAAGCTGCGCGACGAGCGCCGGCTGCGCGCCACGGTGAAGCCCGGTGCCAGCCACTGCTGCCCCTTCCATCGCCTGGACTGCAATCCCGGCGGGCGCAGCAACTCGGTGGTGAACATCGCGGTCACGATCCCCGGCGAGCCCACGTACGAGTGCGGCTTCCCCGAAGGCGCGGAGCCCAACGTGAAGGTGACCGGCGCCGGCACCATCCGCATCCTGCGCAACCCGCGCACGAAGAGCGCTTATCCGTATATCGTTCGTGTTCGCACCCATGACCGCCAGGACCTCACCGGTCCCAAAGGCCTGATCTGTCCCGAATCCCGTTCGAAAGGAAAACGATGAGCCGTTCCCCGCTCGCCTCCCTCGCCATGGCGCTCGCCTGCGCGATCGCTTCGCCCTGCGCGCTCGCGCAGTCCTATTACCCCTCGAAGCCCGTCACGATGATCGTGCCGTTCCCGCCCGGCGGCGTGGCCGACATCACGGCGCGCCCGCTCGCCGAGGCGATGGGGCGGCATCTCAAGCAGACCGTCGTCGTCGAGAACAAGGCCGGCGCGGGCGGTGGAGTCGGGATGCAGTTCGTGGCGCGCGCGCAACCCGACGGCTACACGGTGCTGCTGGCACTGTCTTCGATCTCGATCATCCCGGAAGCCGACAAGGTTCTCGGGCGCGATCCGATGTACCAGCTCACCCAGCTCGTCCCGATCGCGCGCTTCACCGCCGATCCGACGGTGCTCGCGGTGCGCGCGGACGGCCCCTACAAATCGGTCGCTGACCTGATCGAGGCGGCGAAGAAAGCGCCGGGCACGATTCCGTATGGCTCCTCGGGCAACTACGGGACGATGCACGTGCCGATGGAAATGCTCACCAGCGCGGCGGGAACGAAGATGCTCCACGTCCCGTACAGCGGCGCAGGGCCCGCGGTGGTCGGCCTTCTCGGCGGCCAGGTCCAGGCGCTCTCGACGGGGCCCTCGACCGTGATGGGACATTTGAAGGGCGGCAAGGTCCGCGTGCTCGCCACGTGGGGCGATTCGCGCCACCCCGCGCTGCCCGACGTGCCGACGCTGAAGGAGCTCGGATACGACGCGCAGTTCTCGCAATGGACCGGCCTCTTCGTTCCCGCGGGAACGCCCGATGCGGCCATCGCGAAACTGCGCGAGGCGGCCAGGGCGGCGGTGAATGACGCGACGTTCCAGGGCTCGCTCGCCAAGGTGGAGACGCCGATCCAGTACCTCGACCAGCCGCAGTTCCGCACCTTCTGGGACGCCGATGCGAAGAAGCTCGCCGAGGTCGTGAAGAGGATCGGGAAGGTCGAATGAGGAAACCGTTCATGGGTCGCGCCGCGCTGGCGTTCGTATTCCTGGTTGCGTCCTTTGCGGGTTTCGCGAAGGAGCCGGCGCCCAACGAGGAGCTGCACGCGCTCTTCGATCGCGTCTTCAAGCAGAACCTCGAGGAGCATCCCGAGTTCGCGACCTTCCTCGGCATCGAGGGGTATGGCGATCGCCTCACGGATTCCTCGCCCGCGGCGATCGCGCGGCGCAAGGGGCATGTGAACCGGATCGCGGCCGAGCTCAAGCGCTTCGACCCGAAGACGCTATCGACGCAGGATCGCATCTCGCGCGAGGTGATGCTCGACTCGCTTTCGATCGCGCAGCGCAGAGCCGCGCTCTATGGCGATTTGCCGTTCGGCGGCAATCCCGACGGCTGGATGCAGATCTCGCCCATGGACGGGCCGCAGCAGTTCTACAGCGCCCTGGCGCGCGCCACGCCGATGCGAAACGTGCGCGACTACGACAATTACCTGAAGCGGCTGGGCGCGATACCCAAATCGCTCGCCGAGCGTACGGCGCTGATGCGCATCGGGATGCGCTCGGGGTGGATGCCGCCGCGTGCGGCGATGGAACGCGTGCCGCAGATGCTCGCCATCTTCGCGGGCCCCGATGTGACCGCCACGCCCCTGTGGCGGCCCTTCGCGAGCTTTCCGGCCGGGGTGCCCGCCGCGGAGCGCGAGCGCCTGAGCGCGGCCGGCAAGCAGGTGCTCTCGGAAAAGGTGCATCCCGCATTCGCCGAGTTCAGGAATTTCCTCGAGGCCTCGTACTTGCCGGCGGCGCGCGGCGACCTCGCCGCTTCCACGCTGCCCGCCGGGCCCGCCTACTACGAGCTCCAGGTGCGGGAAATGACCACCACGACGTTGAGCGCCGCCGAAATCCACGCGCTGGGCAAGAGTGAGGTGGCTCGTATCCGCGCGGCCATGGACGAGGTGATCGCCTCGACCGGCTTCAAGGGTTCGTTCGCGGAGTTCATGGTGTTCCTCAGGACCGATCCGCGCTTCTTCTTCAAAAAACCCGAGGAGAAGCTCGCGGCCTACCGCGACATCGCCAAGCGCGTCGATGCGGAGCTGCCGAAGTTCTTCGCCGAGCTGCCGCGCCTTCCGTACGGGATTCGCGCCATGGAAGCGTACGAAGGAGACAACGCCGACCACTACTCGTCGGGCGCGCTCGACGGCAGCCGCGCCGGTTTCTTCGAAGCCAACGTGAACAACCTCGGGAAACGCGGTTCGCCCACGATGGAATCGACGCTCATGCACGAGACGGTGCCGGGGCACCACCTGCAGACCGCGCGCGCGCAGGAGCTGAAGGACCTGCCGATGTTCCGCCGCGCTTACTGGAACGTGGCCTACGGCGAGGGATGGGCGCTGTACGCCGAAAGCCTCGGCTACGAGATGGGCTTCTACAAGGATTCCTATATGCACTTCGGCGCGCTCTCGGACGAAATCCTGCGCGCGTGCCGGCTGGTGGTCGACACGGGCCTGCACGCATTCGGCTGGTCGCGCGAGCAGGCGATCCGCTACATGGTGGAGAACTCGGCGGACGAGGCGTTCGCCACGGCCGAAGTCGACCGCTACATCGTCTGGCCCGGCCAGGCGCTCGGCTACAAGGTGGGCGAGCTCAAGATCATGGCGCTGCGCGCCAAGGCGAAGGCCGCGCTAGGCGACAAGTTCGACCTGCGGCGCTTCCACAACGTGCTTCTCGACAACGGCGCGCTGCCGTTGACCGTCGTCGAGGCGCGCGTGGACGAGTGGATCGCCAACGAGAAGAAAACCGGGGACAGACCCCCATTTCCGGTGACGGAGTCAACGCCTCGGAAATAGGGGTCTGTCCCCGGTTTTCTTACTTGGCGTACTTCGCGGCGAGAGCGCTCCACTGGTCGGCCGTCACGCGGCCCACGGCCTTGTAGCTGCCCCAGCCGTCGGGCCTGAAGACGCTCGCCTCGCCTTCCTTCACGTCGAACCAGTCCTTGCCGAACGCGTCGATCACGTTCGGCTTGTGCGAGACGATGACGGTGTTGGTTCCCGCATCGGGCACGGCAGCCGCCATCTTGCGCAGCGCGGCCGTGCGGCGGTTGTTCTCGTTCGGGGAGACGACCTGCCCGCCTTCGGTCACGTCGAAGGTGGTGGTGGGCTCGCCGAACGCGAGGCGCGCCGTTTCCTGCGCGCGATAAAACTTGCTCGAGTAGACCTTGCCCACGGGAATGCCCATCTTGCGGAACGCTTCCTTCCACGCCCGCGCCGCTTCGCGCCCCTTGTCGTTCAAATGGCGCTGCTTCGCCTCGTTGCCCGGCTGCTCCACGTTGAGCGGATCGGTATCGGCCTGGTCGGAGTTCGTGGCTCCATGGCGCAACACGATCACGTAGCCGCCGGCGCGAAGCGCGGCGACGAGGTCGGCATCGGAGAGCATTTGCGCATAGACGTGGGTTGCGGAAACGGCGAGCAGGAAAGCGAGCGACGGACGCAGGATGCAACGCAGCATTGGAACCTCCCGGGAAGGGCGACATGACGGTTCGATTTCGGGCATATTAACGCGCTCCACGCCCCCTCGCCGGAACACCCCCAATGAACAAACAATTCCTCGCCTCCCTGGCGTTTTCGTGCGCCGCTCTCGCCGTACCCGCCGCACTCGCGCAGCAGGACTTCTCCAAGGTGGAGATCAAGGCGACGAAGCTCTCCGACACCGCCTACATGATGACGGGCTCGGGCGGAAACCTGGGGCTTTCGGTGGGCGAGGACGCCGTATTCCTCGTCGACGACCAGTTCGCGCCGCTCTCGGAGAAGATCACCACGGCGATCGCGCAAATCACCTCCAAACCGGTCAGGTTCATCCTCAACACGCACTGGCACTTCGACCACACCGGCGGCAACGAGAACTTCGGCAAGGCGGGCGCGATCCTGGTCGCGCACGATAACGTGCGCAAGCGCATGAACAGCGAGCAGTTCATCGAGTTCATGCGCATGAACCAGCCGGCCGCGCCGAAAGCGGCGCTGCCGGTGGTGACCTTCGCCGCGGGCCTCACCTTCCACCTGAACGGCGACGAGATCCGCGTCATCCACGTGCCGCGCGCGCACACCGACGGGGATGCGATCGTCCACTTCGTGAAGAGCGACGTGATCCACATGGGCGACACGTATTTCAACGGCTTCTACCCGTTCATCGACACCTCCAGCGGAGGAACCATCGACGGCGTGGTCGCGGCCGCGGACCAGGTGCTGGCCATCGCCACCGACACGACCCGGATCATCCCGGGGCACGGGCCGCTTTCCAACAAGGCCGAGCTCAAGGTGTACCGCGACATGCTCGCGACCCTCTCGGCACGCGTCAAGAAGATGATCGCCGATGGCCGCAAGATCGAGGAGATCACCGCCTCGAACGTCTCCGCCGATTTCGACGAGAAGTGGGGCAAGGGCTTCATCCCGCCCAACAAGTTCGCCGAGATGATCGCGATGAATATCCTGAAGAACAAGTGACGCAGTTCATAGCGGGGACAGGCCCGGGGGGCTAGGCTGGAGGGTTAGATGATCGACCTGCGCACCCTCCTCGTCCTGGTGGCGGTCGCCGACTTGATGGTGGCGGTGATCCTGCTGATGAGCGCGGGCCGGCGCCTCACGCACGGCATCGTCGGATGGATCGCCGCGCTCGGCGCTCGTGCCCTCGCCGTCTCGATCCTCGCGCTGGGAATCCCGCCGCAAGTCGCGACCATCGCGGTCTCCGCTTCGCTCCTCGCGCTGTCGATGACGCTGCAGGCCGCCGCCATCCTCGCCTACGACGCGCGCCGCCTTCCCGCGTGGGTCCACACGGCGGTCATCGCCGGCGTGGCCTTGCCGTTCTCCCTCATCGG
>JBGOST010000190.1:0-5448 GCA_041476125.1 Usitatibacter sp.
GCCACGGTTCTGGTTGAACGCGTTCACCCGGAAGCGGGCGAGGTTGGGAATCTCGAACGAGAAGTCGCACTCGAGCGTCTCTTCGTAGATCTTGCGCTGCGTGTCGTTCATGATGTCGTACACCATCCCGTGCACGTCCTTGTGCTCGAGCGGGGGCACGTTGATGCGCCGCACGTCGCCGTGCACGCGGATCATGGGCGGCAGCCCCGCGGACAGGTGCAGGTCGGAAGCCTTGTTCTTGACCGAAAAGGCGAGGAGTTCCGCGATATCCATGGTCCATTCCCTGAAGGCTGAGACGCCCCGGCGGGAGGCCGGGGTCGCTAGAGTAGAATCGCCTCGAAAAGTCGATTCGATTATGTCCCCAATCGCCGCCAACCTGCAAGCCATTCGACGGCGCATTTCCGAAGCGTTACAAGGGGATAGCCGCGACATCTCCATCGTTGCCGTAGCCAAGGGCCAGCCGCCCGAGGCGATTCGCGCCGCGTTCGCCGCCGGTTGCCGCGATTTCGGCGAGAGCTACGCCCAGGAAGCGTTGCCCAAGATGGCCAAGCTTCGCGACCTGGGGGCTACCTGGCACTTCGTCGGCCACCTGCAGGGCAACAAGGCGCGCGACGTGGCGCAGGGCTTCGACTGGGTGCACGCGGTAGACCGGGGCCGCATCGCCGCGGCACTCGCCCGAGCGCGCCCCGAGGGCCTTCCCGATCTCAACGTCTGCATCCAGGTCAACATCAGCGGCGAGGCGACCAAGGGCGGGGTGGCGCCGCGGGATGCGCTGGCGCTGGCCCGCGAAATCGGCGCGATTGCGCGGCTGCGGCTGCGCGGCCTGATGGGGATGGCGAGCCCCACGCCGGATACGGCTTCGCAGCGCGCGCAGTTCGCGCTCCTCGCGCGCACGCGCGAGGAAATCGTCGCGGCCGGCATCGCGATGGATACGCTGTCGATGGGAATGAGCCAGGATTTCGAGGCGGCATTGGCGGAAGGTGCGACCATGGTTCGCATCGGTACGGCGATATTCGGCGAACGCACAACAAAGAAACCGTCTCCCCACCCTCACCCCGACCCTCTCCCAAGGGAGAGGGAGAAACGCACATGAAACTGGCATTCATCGGCGGCGGCAACATGGCGCGCGCGATCATCGGCGGCCTCCTCGCCAAGGGAACGCGCGCGGCCGACATCGTGGTAGTGGAGGTGGACGCGATCGCGCGCCTGCGCCTCGCCTCGGAGTTCGGCGTGGACAGCGTCGAGAAGCCCGGCGCCGAGCTCGCGCGCGCGGAGATGGCGATCTTCGCGGTGAAGCCGCAGAACATGCGCGAGGCGGCCATGGCGGCCGCTTCGCATTTCACCGACCCGCTGATCGTCACCATCGCCGCCGGCATTCGCCTCGACGACCTGTCGCGCTGGCTCGGGGGGCTCGAGCGCCTGGTGCGCGCCATGCCCAATACGCCGGCGCTCGTCCACGCCGGGGTGACCGGCCTTTATGCGCCTTCGGTCGTCGGCACCGCCGATCGCGCCGCCGCCGAGGCGCTCATGGCCGCGGTGGGCGCGGCTCTCTGGTTCGAGAACGAGTCGGACCTGGACGCGGTGACCGCCGTATCCGGAAGCGGGCCGGCGTACGTCTTCTACGCCATCGAGGCGCTGGAGAGCGCGGCGCGCGGCCTCGGGCTGCCCGACGGGGCCTCGCGCTCGCTGGCGCTGTGGACCTTCGTCGGCGCGACCAAGCTCGCCGTCGAGCGCGGCGAGGATCCCGCGGCGTTGCGCGCGCAGGTGACCTCGAAGGGGGGCACCACGGAGCGCGCTCTCGAAGTCCTCGAGCGCCACCAGGTGAAGGAGCGGTTCATCGAGGCGGTGGCCGCGGCTTGCGTTCGCTCGAGGGAGCTCGGCGAGGCGCTCGGAAAGGATTCGTAGGCAATGGACCAGTTCATCCAGGCGATCGCCTACGTCATCGATGCGCTCTTCAGCATCTTCATCCTCTCGGCCCTGGTGCGCTTCTGGATGCAGGCGCTGCGCGCCCCGATGCGAAATCCGATCGCGCAATTCACGATGGCGCTCACCGATTGGGCCGTGAAGCCGATGCGCCGGCTGATCCCCGGGCTGTTCAAGCTCGACTGGGCAACCCTCGTGGTCGCCTGGGCCTTCGAGTTCCTCCTGCAGGTGATCCTGGAGCTGCTCCTGAAGGACAGCTCTCCGGCGAGCAATCCCAAGATCCTCTCGGTGCTGCTGTTCGTGTCCCTGGTGAAGCTCGTGCGCCTGTCGATCTATGTCTTCATGGGGGCGATCATCATCCAGGCCGTCCTTTCGTGGGTGAACCCCCACCACCCCGTCGCCCCCTTCTTCAACGCCCTCACGGGGCCCTTCCTGCGGCCCGTGCAGAGATCGATTCCGCCCATCGGCGGGGTGGACATCACCCCTGTCCTGGTCCTCATCTTCTTCCAGCTGCTCCTGATGCTTCCGGTGGGCTGGCTCGAGCAGGAGGCCAATCGCATGTTGGTCTTGGCCCGGATGCTGGCCTGAAAGGCCCTCAAAAGGTCCCCGGCCGGCCCCGAAACGGCCTCAAATCCGACCCTCGACCCCCCGGATTCCGCGCTTCGTCGCTTTCCGGTGGTTCCCCTGCGGCCCCCCGCCCAAAGTCGGCTCCTCGATCAGCGCACCACCCCGGAGCCAGCCATGACCTTCGCCATCCTCGTCACCGTCGCCTTCTTCGCGCCCATCGCCATCACGGTCGCCGCCAACGTCGCCACCGTTCGCGCCTACGCCTAAAGGGCTGTGCTCGAGCGCACAGCCGAGTGTCGGATACACGCCATGAAAAGCGCGTATTCCGTCATCGAATCGAGCGCGCAGAGCGTTTAGTGTGAAGCCATGAAGAACCGTTTCCCATCCGACAGCCGCACGACCTGGCGCCAGCGATTCCTCGCGATCGCGCGCGAGCTCGAGGGCGCGCCCGTGCATCGCCGCGAGCCGGCGCGCGCGGGGTTGGGATTCCGCGCCAAGCTCCTGCCGCCGCGCTCGCTGCGCGGCATCCGCCTGGGCTGCGCTCGCCCCGCCTAGCCGCACCGATTTCCCCACGAAAACCGGGCCCGCGCGCCCGGTTTTTCTTTGGGTCGTCGATTCTGCGAGCCAGCCCCCACCAGGGTCGAGCATTTCCCCGGCCTCGATGGGGCGATTCCGGCCGACTGCGGAAAATCCGCAGCGCGCAAGCGGATAAATCCGCATCGCGAAACTACGGCTGAAATATTCACGTCTTTTCCGCAGCATTAGTCAGCAGAACCGCCGCCGGCGCCCGCGTAGTGTGCAGCTGTCGCACCCCGCAAGGCACACACGAAAGGCAGCGCGAAAAATGAACAACGCATTCGAGATCCTGGTGTTCCTGGCCTTCTTCGCCCCCATCGGCCTGATGGTCGCCCTCAACCTCCTCATGTACCGGGAGTCGCGCTACGTGTCGCAGCCGCCGGCGCCGATGCTGCCCGCCGCGAGCGCCCCGCGGCCTCTCCCTGCCGAAGTCGCGAACGAACTCGACTTCCGCCAGGCCGCCTAGCCGCCGCCGGCGCGCACCGCCGGCCGCCGGAATACGCGACTCGTCCCGGGAATTCCGCGATTCGTCGCTTTCGGCTGGCCGGGGGCAGCGCTGCCGCCTAGAGTGGGTCCATCGATCAACGACACACGCCACCCCCGGAACCAACCATGACATTCGCCGCCCTCGTCACCATCGCCTTCTTCGCACCCATCGCCGCCACCGTCCTCGGCAACATCGCCTCCCTGCGCTCCTTCGGCTGATACGCGCCGGGCCCCGAAGGCCCGCCGGGACAAGCGCCAAACCGGGCCTCGCGCCCGGTTTTTCTTTTGCCGGCAAGTGCGGCAAGTCACTAATAATTCGGACGAAACTCGGATACACTGGCTCGACCCCAAGGCACATACGAGTCCGGATGGGCGCCGACGCCACCGCAACCCGCTTCGAGACCGAGATCGCCCAGTACCATCGCTGGCGCGAGGACCTCACTCAGTCCGTCCACGCGTACCACGACTGGCTCGAAGCCAACGGCCACCTCGACGTCCAGCAGTCGATCCGCTTCTACGACCTGCTGGAGAACCTCAACAAGGGCCGCCTCATGCTCGCCTTCCTCGCCGAGTTCTCGCGCGGGAAGTCCGAGCTCATCAACGCGCTCTTCTTCGCCGACTTCAAGGAGCGCCTGCTGCCCTCCGACGTGGGCCGCACGACGATGTGCCCGACGGAGATCTTCCACGACCCGAAGGAGGAGCCGTACCTGAAGCTCCTGTCGGTCGAGACGCGCTACCGCGACGAGTCCATCAGCCAGCTGAAGAACGTCCCGGTCGAGTGGAGCAAGATCCGCCTGAACACCAATTCCGCCGCGGACATGAAGAAGGCGCTGAAGGCGCTCGCCGACACGAAGCGCGTCTACGCGCTCGAGGCCCGCATGCTCGGCCTGGCGCCGATGGTGAACGAGAAGGGCGAATTGCCCGGCGAGGAAGAGCTGGTGGAAGTGCCCGCGTGGCGCTACGCCATGATCAACTATCCGCACCCGTTGCTCACCAACGGGATCTCGATCCTCGATACGCCGGGCCTGAACGCGCTCGGCATGGAGCCCGAGCTCACCGTGAGCACCGTGCCCAACGCGCACGCGATCCTGTTCCTGCTTTCCATCGACACCGGCGTGACCAAGAGCGACCTGGAGATCTGGGACCGCTACGTGAAGCCGGGCCTGCCGCAGAAGATCGCGGTGCTGAACAAGATCGACCTCATGTGGGACGAGCTCAAGACCCCGGCGGAGATCGACAAGGCCATCGCGCGCATGGTCGAGACCACCTCGCAGCACCTGCACCTGCCGCGCGAGCGTATCTTCCCGATCTCGGCGCAGAAGGGGCTGCTCGGCAAGATCCGCGAGGACGCTGGGCTCATCAAGCGCAGCGGCATCGACGTGCTCGAGAAATTCCTCGCCGACGAGGTCGTGCCGATGAAGCGGCAGATCCTCTGCAAGGCGGTGGTGAACGAGATCGGCGGCATGATGATGTCGTCGCGCGCGCTGGTCGGAAAGAAGCAGCAGGCCAACGAGGGCGAGGTCGCCGAGCTGAACGGCCTGGTCGGCAAGAGCCGCGACGTGGTCACCAAGCTCTGGGCCAAGATCACCGCCGAGAAGAACGCCTACAACGCCGCGCTGGCCGAGTACAAGGTGAACCACGCGGCCTTCAGCGGCAAGAAGACCGCGCTCATGGACAAGCTCAACTCCGCCAAGCTCGACGTGGCGCTCGCCAAGAGCGCGCAGGCGATCGAGGACTCGTGGACGACGATCGGGCTGCAGCGCGGCATGAATTCCCTCGTGAAGGACATGAGCGAGGATTTCGAGACGGTGTTCGCGGCCTCCGAGGACATCAAGAAGCTGATGCAGGGCGTCTACAACACCTTCATCGAGAAGTTCGGCTTCCAGAGGATGAAGC
>JBGOST010000191.1:0-5397 GCA_041476125.1 Usitatibacter sp.
CTCGCGCACCCCGGGGTGCTTGAGGAGCACTTCCTCGACTTCGCGCGGATAGATGTTGGAGCCGCCGCTGATGATCACGTCCTTCGAGCGGTCCTTGAGCGTGAGGAAGCCGTCGTCGTCGAGGCTGCCCACGTCGCCCGTGTAGAGCCAGCCGTCGCGCAGCACCTGCGCCGTGGCCTCGGGATTGTTCCAGTAACCCCGCATGACCGTGTCGCCGCGAACGAGCACTTCTCCCGTCTCGCCCGATGCAACATCCTTGCCGTCGCTATCGGCGATGCGGACTTCGACGAGGCTTTGCGCCACGCCCACCGAGGCGATGCGCTGCGCATGCCGCGGGTGGCCGCGGGCGGCGAGGTGCTCGCGCGAGAGCGCGGTGATCGTCATGGGGCTTTCGCCCTGGCCGTAGATCTGCACGAACCGGTTGCCCATGACCGCCAGCGCCCGCTCGATGTCGGCCACGTACATCGGGCCGCCGCCGTAGACGATCGTCTTGAATCCCGCGCAATCGGCGCCGGCGCCTTCGACGTGCTCGACCAGCCGCTTGACCATCGTCGGAGCCGCGAAGAGCGAGATGTTGCGGTGATGGCTCGCGAGCGCGACGAGCTCGGCGGGCTCGAAGCCGCCCGACGCGGGCACGACATGCCTCGCACCCGCGAGGACATGGGCGAAGTTGTACAGCCCCGCCCCGTGCGACATCGGCGCGGCATAGACGATCGCGTCCCCGCGTTGCACGGCGTCCACGTCGGTGAAGTAGCACATCGTCATCGCGAAGAGGTTGCGATGGGTGATCATCACGCCCTTGGGGCGGCCCGTCGTGCCGGAGGTGTAGAAGAGCCACGCGACGTCGTCGGGCTCGCGGTGCAGAGGCGCCATCGGCTGCGCCGCAAGCAGCTCGGCATATTCGGGAGTGCCCGGGACGTACATCTCGCGCGCGCCAGAGTCGCCCAGGATGTACTCGACTTCCCTCGCGTGCAGCTTGGCGTTGATCGGAACCGCGACCAGGCCCGCGAACCAGATGCCGTAGAGCGCCTCGAGGTACTCGGGGCAATTCGCCATGAGGATGGCGACCCGGTCTCCGGCCTTGAGGCCCGCCTTCCCGCTCAACGACCCCGCGATGCGCGCGGCGCGATCGGCCAGCCCGCGATAGTCGCAGACCAGCCGCTCGCCGTGAAACAGCGCCGGGGCGGAGGGATGGACCCGTGCCGCGCGAACGAGGAGCTGCGCGAGATTCACAGGGGCTGCGCCCAGGGGGGGGCCGGCGAGAGGGTCATAGGCGGTATAATGGCGCTTCAGGATCGTTCAAGCAGTGAACAGTTGAGTACCCTCCTACCCGCCCACCCGGCGGAGTCCGAAGTGGCAGTCAATTCCCTCCCTTGATCATCGTGACCTGCCTCCGGCGCGGGATTCGTCCGGAAAATACACAAGGAAGGAATTGAAAAATGGCATCAGGTACCGTCAAGTGGTTCAACGATTCGAAGGGCTTTGGATTCATCACCCCCGATGATGGCGGCAAGGATCTCTTCGCCCATCACTCGGAAATCCAGGGAAGCGGCTTCAAGTCGCTCAAAGAAGGCCAGAAGGTGGAGTTCGAGCCGACGCAGGGCCAAAAAGGTCCCGCCGCCAGCAAGATCCGGCCTCTCTGATGGCTGACGCAGCGAAAACAGTCACGGGCGTGGTCAGGTCGTACAACGACGCGAAGGGCTTCGGCCTCATCACGCCCGACCTGGGCGGCCCGCCGATCTTCGTGCATCAATCGGCGATCCGCACGCCCGGGGTGAAGAAGTTGAAGCCCACGCAGCGCGTGGAGTACGAGGTCGAGACCCGTCCCGAAGGGCTCGCGGCCACCAACCTCCGCATGCTCGTGAACTAAAGGTCTCCCTCTCCCCTGTTGTTCGAGGTTCTCCCTCTCCCTTGGGAGAGGGCCGGGGAGAGGGTATCTCTGGTTATTTGAACGAGTAGCTGATGATCGTGTACCAGAACCGCCCGCGCGGATCTGCTACCGCATTGGCCCAGCCCGCCGCGTGGGAGCCGTTGGAAGACACGTCGGTGTAGGGCGGCAGGTCGTCCAGCACGTTACGCACGCCGACCTTGATCGCCAGGTTCCTGAACCCCGTGAACTTGCCCGCCAGGTTGATGCGCGACACGCCGGAAATCTCGTGCGTGCCGCCGCCCAGGAAGGCTTCGATCCATCCCGATGTGTACGTCTGCTCGACCGTCGCCATCCATGGCCCGCGCTCGAGGTCGATGCTCGCCACGTGCGTCCAGCGCGGATAGGCGTTGCCCCCGTTGAAGCTGTTGCCGAGGTAGCTCACGAACGCGAAGTCCTTACCCGCCTGCGACTTCCACTCGGTGAGATACGTGCCGACGAACGAGAACGTCGCCTTCGCGAAGCCCGCATTGAAGCGCATCTTCGCATCGACGTCCCATCCCGCCGTCTTCAGCCCCCCGAGGTTTTCCAGCGGCTGGTCCACGTAGAGCGTGGTGCCGATGGGGCTGCGATGGAACCGCGAGATGTAGCGGTTGTAGAGCGTGAGGTCGTTGGGATTGGCGAGGATCGTATCCGCCGTGACGGTGCCGATCGCATCCTTCTTCTCGATGCGCCAGTAGTCCAACCCGAGCGACATCCCCGGACGGGGCTCGAACAGGAAGCCCGCGCTCCATTGCGTCGAGGTCTCGGGCTTCAAGTCCGTCGAGGCGATGTTGCGCACGTTGAGCTGCGTGTCGACGCACCGTGCATCCTCGTCGGCGATGAGCGCGGCCGGGCAGCCGGGATCGACCACCGCGTTCGCGGTATTGCCGAAAGCGGGCGGGCTGTGCAGGTCCCAGAGCGACGGCACGCGGAAGCCTTTGCCCGCGGAGGCGCGCAGCAGCAACTCGCGGCTGGGGTTCCAGCGCGCGCGGATCTGCGGGTTGGCCTTGGAGCCGACGTCGCTGTAGTGGTCGAAGCGAACCGCGCCGGTGATCTCCAGGTCCCTCATCACGGGCAGGCTCATCTCCGCGAAGACCGCCGACACATTGCGGCTCGCCTTGGTGTCGGGCACCGTGCCCTCGCCGCCGATGTGCAATCCCAGGCCGTAGTCGACGTTGGTCGCCTTGTCGTCGATCTCCTCGCGCCGCACGTCGGCGCCGATCGCAATGGCCGCATTGCCGCCCGCCATCTTGAAGAGGTCGCGGCTCACCTTGCCGTCGACCTGCGTCGTGGTGAACGTCGACTTGCGCACGTCGCCTTCCAACTTGGCGCCGTTCAGCAGCGCCTCGCCCGCCGGGTCGTTGGGCCCGAACGGGTTCAGGTTGCCGGTGGCGAGCGCGGCGATGAAGCGTGTCTCCTGGATGTAGCCGGTGAGCGCGAGCTTGTCTCGCGACTGCGCCAGGGTGACCGCCGCGTCGTAGTCCCAGCCCGCCATGAGGCCCTTGAAGCCCGCGGACACCCGGGTCTGGTCGGCGGTGATGTCGTTGATGCGGTTGCCCGCCGGCGCGGAGCGAACGGCGATCTCGAGGAAGCCCGGCGTGATCACGTCGTTGACGCTGTAGCCCAGGCGGGTGAGCAGCGCGACGGGCGCGAAACGGCTGGTGAGCGGCAGCAGGATGTTGGGCTGCGTGCCGTCGGCGCGGATGTGCGCGGCGGTCTGGTCGATCGGAACCGGAGCGATGCGGCCGATGTTGTGGTTGCGCGCGAACGACGCCTCGGCGAAGAACTGCGAGTCGTTGCTCAGGTGATACGCGAAGCGCCCGAAGACGTCCGTCTTGTGCGTATCGGGAAGGTTGTCGAGGTAGGCGGCATAGATTCCGCGGCAGCGAATCCTCGGGTTACCCGAGGGTGTGGTGCCCGATACCTGCAGCGTCGTGACGGAAGGATCGCAGCCCGCGAAGTTGGGATCGGTCGTCAGCGTTCCGGCATAGGCGCCGGGGCTGAAGCCGAAATCCATGATGCGGCCCGGAAACGCGCGGAACGACGTGGGGAAAGTCGCTCCCCCGATGGCATTGGCGCGCGCGTAGAGCTGCTGGTCGATCGCCTTGATGCGATTGTTGTACTGGAAGTGGCCGGTGACGAGCAGGTTCCAGCGGTCCTTCGCAAGGTCGCCCAAGCCATACGCCATCGTGACGCCCGATTCGCGCCCGCCGATGCGCTCCTGCGTGTCGCCGTACATGAGGCTGATCTCGCCGCCGCGGAAATCGGTGCGCGTGATGAAGTTGATCACGCCGCCGACCGCGTCGGTGCCGTACACCGCCGAGGCGCCATCGCGAAGCACCTCGACCCGCTCGATGGCGCTGAACGGGATGCTGTTCAAGTCCACCGCGTTCGCCGAGGCGTTGAAGCCGCCGATGCTGCCGAAGGCGTGGTTGGCGAGCCGCCGGCCGTTCAGCAGGACCAGCGTGGAGCTGGCACCGATGCCGCGCAGGTTCGCGTTCGACACCGCGTAGCCCACCCCTTGCGTGGTGTCCGAGTACATCGCCGCGCTCGCGGTGATGCGCTTCAGGATGCCCTCGGTGGTGGTCGCGCCCATGTTCTCGATGTCCTGGCGCGTAATGACGGTCACCGGGAGCGCGGTTTCCCCTTCGATACGCTTGATGTTGGAGCCCGTGACTTCGATTCTCTCCCGCTGCTGCGCGGCCGCGGGAACCGCTGCGATCGACACTGCCAAGCCCAATGCCTGCAGGACGGCAAAGGACAGTTTCCCGATTCTCTGGTTCATGGTGTGTACCCCCAGGTTCTTTATTGACGGCAAGCCATAATAACGAATTCTCGGATTTCGACCCAGCAATCCTTGATCGGCGTCAGACGGATGCGCCGTCCGGCGCTTAGGCTGCCCTATGGACAAGCTTCGCGTCGAGACCACCGTGGGCGGCGCCCTCCTCCAGGCGCTCCACGCGCACGGCGCCCGCGAGATCTTCGGCATCCCGGGAGACTTCGCGCTGCCGTTCTTCGACGCGATCGAGCGCATGCCGCTCCTCCCGCTCTACACCCTCTCCAACGAGCCCTCGCTCGGCTTCGCGGCCGATGCGTGCGCACGCATGCGCTCCGCGCCCTCCGTGGTCGCCGTGACCTATGGCGCCGGGGCGCTCAACGTCGTGAACCCGATCGCGTGCGCGTACGCGGAGAAATCCCCCGTGGTCGTGATCTCGGGCGCGCCGGGACGCGAGGCGCGCGCGAGCGGGCTCCTCCTGCACCACGAAATCAAGCGGCCGGAATCGCAATTCAACATCTATCGCGAGATCACGTGCGACCAGGCGCGCCTCGACGATCCCGCGTTGGCCGCCGCGTCGATCGCGCGCGTGCTGGCGAGCGCGCGGCGCTGGGCGCGGCCCGTGTACATCGAACTTCCGAGCGACGTCGTGGATGTGCCCTCGGGCCCCGTGACGGCGCTGGCGCCCGTCGAGCCCGACCCGGAAGCGCTC
>JBGOST010000192.1:0-5393 GCA_041476125.1 Usitatibacter sp.
CGCCTCATGGCGCAGCCTGACTTCGACCGCTATGACCTCGCTTCCTGCCGTGTCAAGTTCTCCACCAGCGCTCCGTTTTCCGCCGCGCTGAAGGCCGATGTCCTCGCGCGCTGGCCGGGCGCGCTGGTCGAGTACTACGGAATGACCGAAGGCGGCGGCACGTTGATCCTCATGGCGCACGAGCGTCCGGACAAGCTCCATACCGTGGGCATTCCCGCGCCGGGCCACGACATCCGCCTGATCGACGACGACGGTCGCGAGGTGCCGCCGGGCGGCACCGGTGAAGTAGTCGGGCACTCCTCCGCGATGATGACGGTCTACCGCAACCAGCCGGCGCTGACTGCGCAGGCCGAATGGTTCGACGCCACGGGCAAGCGCTTCATCCGCACCGGCGACGTCGGGCGCTTCGACGCCGACGGCTTCCTCATCCTTCTGGACCGCAAAAAGGACATGATCATCTCCGGCGGCTTCAACATCTATCCGAGCGACCTCGAGAGCGTGCTCGTCTCCCACGCCGATGTCGCCGAGGCCGCCGTCGTCGGCGTGCCTTCGGCGGACTGGGGCGAGACGCCGGTGGCCTTCGTCGTGCCGAAGGCGAAGTCGATCGACGCCGAATCGCTCCTGCGCTGGACCAATCAGCGCGTGGGAAAGATGCAGCGCCTGGCGGCGGTGCGAATCGTGGAAAGCCTGCCGCGCAGCGCGATCGGAAAAGTGCTCAAGCGCGAATTGCGCGAGAATTATCGCGAAGACTGCAGGACCTATGAAGGAGGAGAGCCATGAAAAGCAATCGCAGGGAATTCCTGAAGCAAACCGGCGTGGCCGGCGCCGCTGTGGTGGCCGCGGGCTGCAGCGCCACCGGGTCGATGCACATGGCCGGCCACACCCCGCGCAGGATGGAGGGCGGGCCGATGCCCAGGCAGATGATCCTGGTGAGCATGATGGTGGACGGCGCGCCCAGCCTCGGCGTCAAGACCGAGCGCGGCATCCTCGACGTGCGCCGCGCCGCGATGCATCACGGGCGTTCGGTGCCGGCCACGATCGACGAGTTGATCCGCTACGGCGACGGCGGCCTGGGAGACCTCGTGCGCACGGCGCTCGCGCAGGGCGGCCCGGGCGTGTTTAGCGAAGAGGGCGCGGTGCGCTTCGCCCCGTGCGTCACGAATCCGGAAAAGATCGTTTGCGTGGGGCTGAACTACGCGCGCCACGCCCGCGAGACCAACAACCCGATCCCGAAGCTGCCGATCCTCTTCAACAAGTTCAACAATGCGTTGAACTGCCACCAGGGGACGGTGCAGGTCTCGAAGATCCCGGCCACCAACTTCGACTACGAGAGCGAGCTCGTGATCGTGATCGGGCGCAAGGCGGCGAACGTGAGCGAGTCCGACGCGCTCTCATACGTGTTCGGCTACTGCAACGGCAACGACTTCACCGCGCGCGACCTGCAATCGCGCAGCAGCCAGTGGATGATCGGCAAGACGTGCGACGGGTTCGGGCTGCTCGGCCCCTATCTCGTGACCGCGGACCTCGTCGACCAGAACAATCTCAAGATCGTGGGCACGGTCAACGGGCAAGTGCGCCAGTCGTCCAACACCAACGACATGGTGTTCAACTGCGCGCAGATCGTGAGCTACACCTCGAAGCTGATGACGCTGCAGCCGGGCGACATCATCTATAGCGGCACGCCCGAGGGGGTGATCGCGGGTTATCCCAAGGACAAGCAAGTCTGGTTGAAGCCCGGCGACAAGCTGGAGACGACGATCGGAAACCTGGGAACGCTGCGCTTTTCGCTCACCTAGATCGCCGCGGGCGCCGCGAGCTCGAGGGCCTGCGGCGCCGCTTTCTCCTCCGTGTCGTCGCGGTAGCCGCCGCCCTCGATGATGGCGAAGCGGTCGCCGTCGGCGAGCGCGATCAGCCCGTGGTGCCAGCAGCCGCGGTTCAAGCTCACGCCTTGCCCGGGCGCGGTGATGAAACCTTCCATGCGCGTCCAATCCGGCGCGCTCCCGCCCGGCGCCACCACGATGACGAAGCGATGCTCGCCCAGCGGCAGGAAAACCTGCGCGGCCTGCAGGTGGCGCTCGAGCTTTTCGATCCGCAGCGGAAAGCGGCGGGCCTGCGCGACATAGATGCCGAGAACGGGGTCGCGGTCGGGACCGCGCAGGTCGAGCGATGCGAGATCGGAATACCGGCGCGTCGTGCCATCGTTGATGACTTCCGCGGCCTTCGCGATGATGAGCGTCCCGAAGGGCGCGAATGAAGCGGCGGTGATCGCGCGCGCTTCCAGGCGCCGCATCAGAAGTCGAGCCCGAGCCACTGCCGCACCTGCTCATGCAGGTCGCCCTGGAAGTCCTCGCGGCCGCCGGACGCGGTGATCCGGCCCAGGCTCAGCACGTGGATGCGGTCCGACATGCGCACCACGCGCCGCACGTTGTGGTCGATCAGCAGGATGCCCATCCCGGAGGCCGCGAACTTCTCGATCCAGCCGAAGACCTCTTCGGCGAGCATCGGCGCGAGTCCGATGCTGGGCTCGTCGATCAGGCACAGCCGCGGGCGCTGCAGCCACGCCTTGGCGAACTCGACCTGCTTTTGCTGGCCGCCGGAAAGGTCTCCTGCCTGCGCGCCCCGCCTTTCCCGCAGCGCGGGGAAGATTCCCAGCACTTCGTCGAAGCGCTGCGCGATCTCGCCCGCGAAGCGCTTCGCGCGGCCCTGCAGCGGCAGCAGCAGATTCTCTTCCACGCTCAGGTAGGGAAAGAGGCTCGATTCCTGCGGGATGCAGCAGATGCCGTGGTCGATCAGGCGATGCGGCTCGAGGCCGCGAATCGATTTTCCGTCGAGCTCGATGCGGCCGGACTTCGGCGCGAGGAAGCCGCAGATCGTCTTCACGACCGTGGATTTCCCGGCGCCGTTCAGGCCGATGAGGCCGCTAACCTGCCCCGCATGGACCTGCAGCGACACGTCGCGCAGGACGTCGATGTCCTGCTCGTAGCCCGCCGTGACCGCGTCGATGTCCAGGAGCAGCTCATGCATGGGCGCCGCTCCCCAGGTAGGCCTCGATGACCGCCCGGTCCTTGAGCACTTCGCGCGTCGGGCCCATCGCGATGAGCTTGCCGGCGTTCATGCATGCGGTGCGATGGCACAGCTCGACGACGATCGGCATGTCGTGGCTCACCACCAGGAATGCGTGGCCCTGTTCGTTGCGGCGGCGGATGAACTTCGCCATCGTCTCGCGCATCACCGGGTGCACCGCGGCGAACGGCTCGTCGAGCAGCGCAAGGCGGGGCGGGGCGATGAAGCACATGCCGAACTCGAGCAGCTTGCGCTGGCCGCCGGAGAGCTGGCCCGCGTCGAGGTACTGCACCGCGGACAACGTGAGCTCCTCGAGGAGCGCGGCCGCGCGCGATTCCGATTCGCGTTTTCCCAGGCCGCGCGCGAGCCCCGCCGTCAACAGATTGTCGAATGCGGAAATCCGCGGGAATACCCGCGTCATCTGGAACATGCGCAGCATTCCGCGGCGCGCGAGCGCGACCGTCGTCATGCGGCTCACGTCTTCCCCCTGGAGCCAGACGGTGCCCCGCTCGGGCGCGAGGAAGCCCGACAGGAGGTTGAGCGCCGTGGTCTTCCCCGAGCCGTTCGGGCCGATCAAGCCGAGGATCTCCGCCTCCTCGACGTGCAGCGAGAGGCCGTCGACCGCCGCCACGCCGCCGAAGTGCTTGGTGAGGTCCTCGGCCTTGAGCAGGCTCATCGCACGAGGCCCCACAGGCCCGTGCGCATGAAGCGCGCGAAAACGATGACCACGATGGAGAAGACGATGAGCTGGATGTTGCCCACGCTTCTCAGCCACTCCGAGGAGAGGTAGACCAGGAGCGCGCCGACGATGGGGCCGGTGAGCGTGCCGATGCCGCCGATCACGACCATCGAGATCACGAGCCCGGTCTGCAGCAGCAATCCGAGCTCGGGGCTCACGAGCTGGCTGAACGTCCCGTAGAGGGAACCCGCGAGGCCGCAGATCGCGCACGACAGCGAGAAAGCGAGCGTCTTGTAGCGCACCACGTCGATGCCGCGGCTTTCCGCGCCGATCGCGTCGTCGCGAATGGCGAGCCAGAAGCGCCCGGCGCGCCCGCGCATGAGGACGTAGAGCATCCCCAACGTGGCAAGCAGCACCGCGAGGAAGAGGTAGTAATAGCCCACGCGGCTTTGCATCAGCGTGGGCACGTTGAGTCCCTGGTCGCCGCGCGTGAACTCGTACGAGTTGCCGATGACCACGCGCGCGATCTCGGCGAAAGAAAGCGTCGTAAGGGCGAGGTAGGGCCCTTTCAGGCGCAGGACGACGCGCCCGAGCAGCCAGCCGAGGAGCGCCGTGCCGGCGATGGCGGCGGGAATGCCGAGCGCGAGCGGCGCCTTCAGGTGATAGTCGAGCAGCGCGGTGGCGTACGCGCCCAGCATCGCGAAGGCCGCCGGGGCGAGCGAGAACTGCCCGGTGAATCCCGCGAGGAGGTTCCAGCCGAGGGAGAGAAGCGCGAAATAGATGCTGACGATGAGAACGCCCAGCCAATAGGGCGAGCTCACGAAGAGCGGCACGAAGGCGAGGAGTGCGACGACCGCGAGTGCCGCGCGCAAATCGGTGCGCAGGCGATTGTCCCAGAGGTTGCGCGCGTCGCTCAAACGTCGCGCCCCTTCTCGCCGATGAGCCCCTGGGGCCGGAAGATGAGCACCAGCATGAGGATCAGCAACCCGAATGCGTCACGGTAGTCGTACGAGACATAGACCGCGAAGAATGACTCGAGCACGCCCAGCAGCAGCGCGGCGATCATCGCGCCCCAGATCGAGCCCATCCCGCCCAGCACCACGATCACGTACGACTTGATCGCGGGAAAGGCCCCCACGTCGGGCGACGGATTGATGAGCGGGGCAAGCAAGGCGCCCGCCAGGGCCGCGAGCAACCCCGAGATCGCGAAGATGAGGCTCGTGGTGCGGGTTGCATCGATCCCGGCGAGAGAGGCGCCCAGCCGGTTCTGCGCCACTGCCTGGATTTGGCGCCCCCAAAGCGAGCGCTTGATGAAGATCGCCAATCCGACCAGGAGCCCCATCGAGATCGCCGCGGCGATGAGCTTCTGGCCGTTGAGCATCACCGGGCCCAGCGCGAAACGCGACGTCTCGATGAGCGTGGGCCCGCGATAGGGATAGGGGCCGACGATCTTGTCGACCAGGTTCACGAGCAGCAGCGACAGGCCGAAGGTCACGACCACCGCGTACTCGTCCTTCATGATGCTCCAGCTCGCGTATCCGGCGTAGAGCGGGCGCATGAGCAAGCGCTCGACGACCCAGCCCAGCGCCGCCCCCGCGACGGCGGCGAGCGGCAGCGCGATCCACGGCGGCACGCCAAGCTTCACGGCGCA
>JBGOST010000193.1:0-5371 GCA_041476125.1 Usitatibacter sp.
CGGCTTTCACGAAGCCCACGATGTCGACCGTCTGCGTCGACTCGACGTTGGCGCGCGCGAAGTCCTCCTTCTCGAGCGTCACGTAATGGTCCTTCTCGTACTCGTAGCCCTTGACGATGTCCTCGTACGCGACCTCGTCGCCCGTGGACTTGTTGAAGTGCTTGTAGCCCACCGGTTGGAGGTCGCGCCGGTCGAGCATGGTGAAGCTGAGCTCCTCGCCCTGTTCGGCTGGAAAAAGGGATACCGGGATGTGGACCAGCCCGAATCGAACCGCGCCCTTCCAGAGTTCCCGTGGCATGGGATTGTTTCCTTTCAGCTCATATTCCGGATTCCTCACGCAAGCTTCTCGCGGGGAGCGGGAAACGTCTGTCAGCGTTGTCCTATCCGGTTATCGGCGCTTGTCGCGGAATGTGTTGAATCTTGCGGCGCCCAAGCGGTCCAATCGTGCCCGCTCTTCGAATAAAATGCCCTTCGATGATTCGCTTCGACCTTTCGATCGCGCTCGATTACACGGTGGTTTCGCCGAGCGATTTTGTCTTCGTCATCCAGCCCACCCGCACGCCGTACCAGCGCGTCACCTGGGAGCGCCTCGCCACCGAGCCTCAATACGCGATAGAGGAAGAGGCGCACGGCGCGCCCATGAACCGCCACTTGCGCGTGCGCGCCGAGCCGGGACCGTTCCAGTTGCGCTACGAGGCCATCGTGGACGTGGTGCACCACTTCGCGCTCCCCTCGGATTTGCGCGAGGTCCCGATCGCGGAGCTCCCGGCGGGCGTCCTGCAATACATCTATCCCAGCCGCTATTGCCAGTCGGATCGCCTGCTGAACATCGCTCGGCAGGAATTCGGCACCATGAATCCCGGCTACGCGCGCGTCGAGGCGATCCGCCAGTGGGTGCAGGCCCGAACCCGCTTCGTGGTCGGTTCGAGTCATCCCGGCACCTCCGCCCTCGAGACCTACGAATGCGGGATGGGCGTCTGCCGCGATTTTTCGCATCTCATGATCAGCATGTGCCGCGCGCTCAACATCCCGGCGCGGTTGGCCACCGCCGTCGACTACGGAGCGGATCCGGCCCTCGGGCCCACGGATTTCCACTGCTACGTCGAGGCTTACCTCGGCGACCGCTGGTACATCTTCGACCCGTCGGGGATTTCACCGCGCATGGGGCTGTTGCGCATCGGCACCGGCCGCGACGCGAGCGACGTCTCGTTCGCCACGATTTTCGGAACGGTGCAGTGGACGGCGCCGCGCATCACGATTCGAGCCGACGGCGACGCCTTGAACGGAATCGTCGAGCCTTTCCGCCAGGACTACGCGGTCTCGACCGATTCCGCGTCGAGCGCCCCGGACGAGGCCGTGACCCAGCTGCATTCGATCGAAGCCGTCATGCACGGCGCCAAGCCTCCGGTGGCGGCCGACTAGCTCGGGCCGCCCGGCTGCCCGCGCAGCCCGTATTCGCGCAGGCGATTGTAGAGCGTCTTGGTACAGATGCCGAGCATCTCGGCGGTGCGCTTGCGTTCCCCGCCGCAGTGCTTGAGCGTGGAGAGAATGATCTCGCGCGCCGCTACCGACAGCGGCGTGCCGAGCGCGATGGTGATCGCCGGTGCGGGGTCCGCCTGCAGGGCGCGCGAGGCTTCGAGCCTTTCCTCGCCGGCCAGGATGTCGTCGCGCAACTCTCCGAACTCGTCACGCATCTCGCCGTTCTTCGTGTTTTCGTCGTCGTTCACGATGAGGACATGGGACATTGGCAAGGCGCTCCAGGAGAAGGATCTTCGCGGGTGCGAAGTTTTTTCCATCTTGAACCGGAGAAAAAGCAAAGGCTGTCGGCCGAATCCTACATCGCGTAGGAGCCGAAGAAGTGCTACGTGGCGGCGGGGGAAAGCACCCAGCTCTCTAGAGCAGCGTTGCGATCCAGTCCGCCATCGCATCGAGCATCTGCGCCCGGACTTCCGAGTCTTTCCGCCCGGTGCGCGCGGGCACGTGAAAGGAATGGTCCGCCTCATCGAAAAGCTTGAGGGTTGCGAGCTTGCCCAGTTGCTTCACAAGGGGTTGCAGCAGCGTGAGGTCCGCGAGCTCGTCCCGGGTGCCCTGCAGGAACAGCATCGGAACCTTCACGTCGAAAAGGTGCTTGGAGCGCTCACCCGATGGCTTTCCGGGGGGATGCAGCGGGAACCCGAGGAATACAAGGCCGCGGACGCCGGGCAGGGGCGACACGGCTTGCGCTTGCGACGTCATGCGGCCGCCAAACGACTTTCCGCCCGCGAAAAGGACGAGCCCGGGAGCGCCGCGTGACGCTTCGGCGACCGCAGCACAAACGCTGGCGTGCGCGACCTTGGGAGCGTCGGGACGCTTCGAACCCTGCTCCATGTAGGGAAACTGATAGCGCAGGGTGGCGATGCCGCGGTCGGCGAGGCCTTCCGCGGTGGCCGCCATGAACGGGTGCGTCATGCCAGCTCCCGCACCGTGCGCGAACACGTAACAGGCGCGCGCATCGCCGGGCACCTGCAGCAGGCCCGAGACACGCCTCGACTCGTCGACCGTGATGGTGACAGCGCCGGCATACACCTTTTCCCTCGAGAGGGGCCCGGGGAGGGTGTGCGTCATCGCTGTGACGCGAACTTCATCAGCGTTTGCGCGTACGCGGGCGCGGTCGGCTCGTGCATGAAGTACACGAACGTTTCACGCCATGCCGTCGCCGCAAGCTTCTCCGCCCACTGCCGCAGGTTGTCGTCCGAGTAGGTTTCGAGCCGCAACCGCACGTAACCCCACGCAGCCGTCTCGACCAACGGCGGCGGCGCGTTGTCTTCACGCTCGGAGAGGCACAGCGCGGCGCCCGCGCCCTTCAACGCGGCGTAGACGTCGTCGGCGAACCACGTGTCGTTGCGGAATTCGAACGCCGCCCGATGCCCCTCGGGAAGGAGGTCGAGAAACCCGACAAGGCGCGGCAGGTCCTTCTTCAGGTTCGGCGGCAGCTGGAAAAGCACCGCGCCGAGCTTGTCGCCGAGCGCGGCGAGGTTCTTGTAGAGATAGCCGAGCGGCTCGGCCGACGATTCGGCCTTGATCCTCGACATGTGAGTGATCCGGCGCGACGCCTTGATCGAAAACCGGAAGGCTTCCGGTGTCGTGTTGGCCCAGTTCTCGAGCACGCTCGTCTTCGGCATCCGATAGAACGTGTTGTTGATCTCGACCGTCGGCAGCCGCTCCGCGTAGAAGGCCAGCATCTCCTCGGGCTTCATCTTCTCGGGATAGAAGTTGCCCTTCCATTCCTTGAAGGAATAGCCGCTCGCCCCCGCCAGAAGCTTCGCGCTCACGTGTCACGCCCTTGGATGGTCCGTGCAAGGTTCGGATTGTGCACCGGGGTTGACCCATCGGACAAAGAAGCGTAATTTCTGTAGTGACAGAAATGAAAGGAAACACGATGACGATGGTTCCGGTAGTCGAACGCGTGGTCCTGCACTGGGGTGAAATGGGCTCGCGCTGGGGGGTGAACCGCACCGTGGCGCAGATCCACGCGCTGCTCTACCTCTCGGAGCGCCCGCTGACCGCCGAGGACATCGCCGATGCGCTCGGGGTGGCCCGCTCCAACGTGAGCAACAGCCTGAAGGAGCTGCAAGGGTGGGGCATCATCCGTGTCGCGCACGTGCTCGGCGACCGGCGTGATCACTTCGAGGCGATCCAGGACATCACCCAGCTGTTCCGCGTGATCGTCGATGAGCGCAAGCGCCGCGAGCTCGATCCCACCATCGCCCTGCTGCGCGAGCTCGCCGTCGACGACCCGAAGATACCGCCCCACGTGCGCCAGCGATTGAAATCCACGCTCACATTCCTCGAGATGATCCACCACTGGTACGAGGACATGAAGGCCCTTCCCAGCCCCCTCGTGCTTACCCTCCTTCGCATGGGCGGACGGATCCAGCGCTTCCTGAAAAGCGAGGCCGCGTGAAAATTTTTTCCCCGAGCGTTTCTCTCCCTACAGAAATGGCAGACACACACCGAGCCGCGGCACGGTTGCCCGATCCCGATGCGATCCGCGCCCACTACGTGCAGACGCTGGAGGATTACGGGCGCTGGAGCCGCGGCTACAACATGCATTTCGGCCATTGGAAGCGGGGCATGAACCCGTTCGATCGCGAAGCGATGCTCGAGGCCGCGAATGCGGAAGTGATCGCGACCCTCGAGCTTCCGCGCTCGGAGACGTGCCGCGTGGTCGACTTCGGCTGCGGCGCCGGCGCAACCGCCAGGGCGCTCGCGCGCCTTTATCCGCGCGCGGAGATCACCGGCGTCACGCTCGTTCACGAGCAGATCATGCTGGCGTGCAAGCTCAATCGCGAGGCGGGGCTCGCGCGGCGTATCGGCTTCGTGCTCGCGGATTTCACCGATACCTGGTTCGGGGCCGCGAGCCAGGACGGCGCGCTCGCCATCGAAAGCTTCTGCTACGCGGCCGGGAGCGACAAGGCGAGCGCGCTGCGCGAGGCGGCGCGCGTGCTCAAGCCGGGGGCCCGCCTCACCGTCGTCGACGGATTCCTGCTCGGGGAAGAGCCGGGTGGCCTGGTCGGATGGATCTCGCGGCGGTTGCGCGACGGTTGGGCGATCGCGGAATTCGCCGTGCTGGCCGACTTCAAGCGTGCGATGCAGGCAGAGGGTTTCGAAGACATCGAGGTGCGCGACCTGTCGTGGCGCATCGCGCCTTGCGTGGCGCACGTCCCGTGGGTGTCGACCACGCACATGCTGCGTGAGCTGTGGCGCCACGGCGGCCGCCTTCCGGCGCTGGAGTGGAAGCACATCGTGTCCTCGTGGCTCTCGATGTTCCTGGGGCTCGCACGGCGAACGTTTCGCTACTGCATGGTGAGCGCGAGGAAACGCGCCTGAGGCTGCCGGCGCTTAGAATTCCGGCATGGCGAAAAATGACCTGAGCGAATACTCCGCCAAGCGGACATTCGAGGCCACTCCCGAGCCGGCGGCCACGCTCGTCGAAGGACGCAGCGGGCCGCTGCTCTTCGTCGTGCAGCAGCACGCGGCCACGCGGCTGCACTACGATCTGCGCCTCGAATGCGACGGCGTGCTCAAGTCCTGGGCGGTGCCCAAGGGCCCATCGCTCGATACCGGCGAGAAGCGCCTGGCGATGCAGACCGAGGACCATCCATACGAATACGCCTCGTTCGAGGGCGTGATTCCTCCCGGGCAATATGGCGCCGGCGAGGTGATCGTGTGGGACTGCGGCGTCTATTCGCCCGACGAGGGCGGCGCCACCTGGTTCCACGACCGGGCGCAGGCCGAGCGCGAGGTGAGGGAAGGGCTCGAGAAGGGCAAGCTCAGCGTCCAGCTGCGCGGCGAGAAACTGAAGGGTTCTTTCGCGCTGGTGCGCACGAAG
>JBGOST010000194.1:0-5361 GCA_041476125.1 Usitatibacter sp.
ACCGCGAACGCGCGCACGATCGAGGCGAGCAGGTACGCCGCGAAGAGTTCCACGGGCGCCATTGGGGGCAGCAGGATGAAGATGATATTGCCGGTGATCTTCGACTGGATCAGCGACGAGGAGCTGTTGGCGAAAGCGTTCTGCAGCATCGACATCATGGCGAGCCCCGGCACCAGGAACTGCGTGTAGGTCACGCCCGGAAAGGCCTGCACGTGGTCGGCGAGCGCGTGCGCGAAGACCACGAGGAAGAGCAGGGCCGAGAGCACCGGGGCGGCGACCGTCTGGAAGCTCACCTTCCAGAAGCGCAGCACCTCCTTGTACAGAAGTGTAGGGAACCCGCTCACATCAGCGCCCTTCGCCTTCGCGAAAACGCATCCAGCGTTTGCTCCCTCTCCCTTGGGAGAGGGTTGGGGAGAGGGTCACTTGTTGTCCTCACGCCGCATGATCTTCACGAACACTTCCTCCAGCTCGGGCTCGGCGACCTCGAGGCTCGCCACCTTGGCTCCCGCCTCGCGCAGGCGCGCCAGCGTGGTCTCGACGTGCGCCAGGTCCGCGACCGGGATGCGCCACCAGTCCCCCGGCTCGCGCGTGGCGCTCGCCGCGAGTGGGGCCGGCAGCTCGCAGCCTTCGAGCTTCAGGCGCAGCACGCGCTCGGAGAATGCCGCGAGCAGGCGCGCCGTGGAATCGAGGGCGACGATGCGCCCGTCCTTCATCATCGCGATGCGCGAGCACAGCTGCTGCGCCTCCTCGAGATAGTGCGTGGTGAGCACGATGGTGTGTCCGGCGGCGTTCAGCCCGCGGATGAAGGCCCAGAGCGTCTGGCGCAGCTCCACGTCCACCCCCGCCGTGGGCTCGTCCAGGACGATCACGCTCGGGCGGTGCACGAGCGCCTGCGCCACCATCACGCGGCGCTTCATTCCGCCCGAAAGGCTGCGCATGTTGGCGTTCGCCTTGGAGACGAGGCCGAGGCGCTCGATGAGCTCGTCGATCCAGGCGCCGTTGCGCCGCAGGCCGAAATAGCCCGATTGCAGCTCGAGCGTCTCGCGCACCGTGAAGAAGGGATCGAAGACGATTTCCTGCGGAACGATGCCGAGCGAGCGGCGCGCCGGGCGGTAGTCGCGCGCGACGTCGTAGCCCGCCACCGCGAGCGCTCCGGAATCGGGGCGCACCAGGCCGCCGAGCGCGGAGATGAGCGTGGTCTTGCCGGCCCCGTTCGGACCGAGCAGGCCGAAGAACTCGCCCGTCTCGACCGCGAGCGAGACGCCGGCGAGCGCGGTCACGGCGCCGAAACGCTTGTGGACCTCGCGCGCCTCTACCGCAATCGTCAAATGGTCACGCCGGGGAGGGCTGGATCAGGTCCGCGACGCCGTAGAGCTCGGCCAACGCCAGCAGGTTGGCGGGAAGGTTCTCGAATACGAGTGTCTTGCCGCGCTTGGCCGCGATGCGGCGCCATTCGAGCAGCAGCGCCACCGCCGAGGAATCGACCCCGGTGATCTTGGAGAAGTCGATCGTGAGGCGCTCGGGAAGGTCGGTGCGCGCCGTGTACTCCGCGCTTTGCGCGAGCACCGCGGGGAGGGTCTCGAAAGCGAGCTCGCCTTCGAGCCGCAGGATCTCCCCGTTGGGCAGGGCGCTCACTTTTTCGGCGCTCCTTCGGATGAGCGGTTGCGATCCTGCAGCGTCTTCACCAGGCCGTCGACCCCGCCCTTCTGGATCTGGTCGTTGAAGGTGCCGCGGTACGTCGTCACCAGCGAAGCGCCGTCGATCACCACGTCGTAGACCTTCCATTGCCCCGCGTCGGTCTTCTCCATCGCGTAGTCGATCGGGATCTGCGGGCCGCCCTGCTGGATCACCGCGGTCTTCACCACCGCCTCCTTGTCCTGCGCGGCGAGCTTGGTGGGCTTCACCTCGATCACCTGGTTGCGGTACTGCGACAGCGAGGTCGAGTAGGTGCGCACGAGCAGGGTGCGGAACTCCTTCGTGATCGCTTCCTTCTGCGCGTCGTTGGCCTTCGCCCAGTTGCGGCCCACCGCGAGGCGCGCCATGCGCGAGAAGTCGAAGTGCGGCAGGACCTTCTGCTCGGCGAGCTGCACGACCTTGCTCGTGTTGCCCGACTGCATGTCCTTGTCGGACTTGATGATCGCGAGGACCTCGTCGGTGGTCCTCTTCACCAGCGCGTCGGGCGTTTCCTGGGCGGCGGCGAGCGCCGGGACGAGCGCGGCAAGGAGCAGGGCAAGAATGCGGGACATGGAATCGATTCCTTGGTTGGCTTGACCGGGTTCAACCCTAACGCGCGCCGCGGGGTTCCGGTGGACTTACTTCCTTGGCGGGTCTTCCTGCGCCTTGCTGAACAGGAACTGCCCGATCAGCTTCTCGAGCACGACGGCCGACTGGGTGATGGTGATGCGGTCGCCCGCGACGAGCTTCTTGTCGTCGCCGCCGGCGTCGAGCCCGACATAGGTCTCGCCCAGCAGCCCCGAGGTGAGGATCGACGCGGTGGTGTCCTTGGGAAACGTGTAGCGCGCGTCGAGCGCGAGTGTCACGCGCGCCTGGAAGCGCTCGTTGTCGAAATGGATGTCGGCCACGCGCCCGACGAGCACACCGGCGCTGCGTACCGGCCCGCGCACCTTGAGCCCGCCGATGTTGTCGAAGCGCGCCTCGACGCGATAGGTCTCGGTCGCGCGCTCCGCCCCGAGATTGCCCACGCGCAACGCCAGCACCAGCAGCGCCACGAAGCCCGCGGTGACGAAGGCGCCGAACCACAGATCGATCGTCGTTCTTTCCATGCGCGTCGGTCAGTTCCAGGGGTCGCCAGGGCGGTTCAATGGTCGGCCCTGAGCATGAATGCGGTGAGCACCAGGTCGAGTGCGAGGATCACGAGCGCCGAGGTGACCACCGTGCGCGTGGTCGCGCCGGAGACGCCCTCGGCGGTCGCCGGGGCATCATAACCCTCGAAGGTGGCGATGACCGTGACGGCGATGCCGAAGACAAAAGATTTCACCAAGCCGTTCAAAACATCATACCGGAAGTCCACCGCCGCCTGCATTTGCGACCAGAAGGCGCCGTTGTCCACGCCGATGAGGACCACGCCCACCACGTAGCCGCCGAAAACGCCCATCGCGGAGAAGAGCAGCGACAGGATCGGCATCGAGATGATCCCCGCCCAGAAGCGCGGCGCGATCACGCGCGCCATCGGCGAGACCGCCATCATGTCCATCGCGGTGAGCTGCTCGGTGGTCTTCATGAGGCCGATCTCCGCGGTGATCGCCGAGCCCGCGCGCGAGGCGAACAGAAGCGCGGCCACCACCGGGCCCAGCTCCCTCACGAGCGACAGGGCGACCAGCACCCCGATCGACTCCGTGGCGCCGTATCTCTGCAATGTCTGGAAGCCCTGCAAGCCGAGCACCATGCCGACGAAAAGCCCCGACACGATGATGATGATGAGCGAGAGCACGCCGGTGAAATAGACTTCGCGCATCACCAGGCGGAAGCGGTTGAAGCTCGTGCCCGAGGAGGCGAGCACCAGGCCGAAGAAGCGCGCCATCGAGCCCACGCGCCACACCCCGCTCACGACGTTGTGTCCCATCCGCATGAGAGGCTTGCGCACGTCAAGCATGCGCGCCTCCTCCGGCGAGCCCGACGTCCTGCGCCCAGGGCGCGGCCGGATAGTGGAAGGGCACCGGCCCGTCGCTCACGCCCTGGACGAACTGCCGCAGGTACGGATGCTCGGAGCGGCGCACCTCGTCGGGCGTGCCCTCGCCCACGATCACGCCGTCGGCGATGAAGTACAGGTAATCGACGATCTGCAGCGACTCGAACACGTCGTGCGTCACCACGATCGAGGTGGCGCCCAGCGCGTCGTTCAGCTTGCGAATCAGCTGGCCGATCACCGCAAGCGCGATCGGGTCGAGCCCCGCGAACGGCTCGTCGTACATCACCAGCATCGGGTCGAGCACGACCGCGCGCGCAAGCGCCACGCGCCGCGCCATGCCCCCCGAGAGCTCCGCGGGCTTGAGCCGCGCCAGGCCGCGCAGCCCGACCGCCTCGAGCTTCATCAGCACCAGGTCGCGGATCATGGTCTCGGGAAGGCGCGTGTGCTCTCTCAACGGGAACGCCACATTCTCGAACACGGTCATGTCGGTGAAGAGCGCGCCGAACTGGAACAGCATGCTCATCCTGCGGCGCAGGCGGTACAGGCCTTCGTCGTCGAGATCGGCGACGGATTGCCCGGCCACGCTCACGCGCCCGGAACTCGGATGGAGCTGGCCGCCGATGACCCTCAGCAGCGTCGTCTTGCCGCTGCCGCTCACCCCCATGATGGCGACCACCTTGCCGCGCGGCACCTTCATCGAGATTCCCTTGAGGATGGGCCGACGGCCATAGGAAAAGCTCACCGCCTCGACATCGACCAGGGTCTGCTCGGGCACGCGGAAAGTTCGGAAAAGTGGAAGCGCATTTTAGCAGCTTTGCCCGGCGGGCCTCCCCTATAATCGTCGCGTGAAGAAACCCCGCCTGCTGCTCGTCGACGACGATCCGTTGATCAGCGAGAGCCTCGACTACGCGCTCGCCGGCGACTATGAAATCACGCGCGCCGGCGATCGCGCCGAAGCGGTGGCGGCGTTGCGCGGCGGGCTCGCGCCCGAGCTCGCGTTGATCGACCTGGGCCTGCCGCCGGTCGCCCACCTGCCCAACGAGGGCTTCAAGCTGATCGGCGACCTGCTCGCCCACGCCCCGGACGTGCGCATCCTCGTGCTCACCGGGCAGAACGAGGAATCGAACGCGCGCCGCGCGCGGGCGCTGGGGGCCGTGGACCTGGTTCCGAAGCCGTGCGAGCCCGACATCCTGCGCGCGAGCCTCGCGCGGGCCTTGAAGTCCGGCACGCTCGGCAAGCGCGACGACATCGAGGATGCGCGGGCGCTGGTGGGCGAGAGCCCGGCGCTGCGCCGGCTGCGCAGCCAGATCGACCTTTACGCGGCTTCGTCCTTCCCCGCGCTGATCGAAGGCGAATCGGGCAGCGGCAAGGAGCGCGTGGCGTACTCGCTGCACCACCTGAGCTCGCGCGCCCGCGCCCCTTTCCTCGCGCTCAACTGCGCCGCGATCTCGCCCACGCTGGTCGAGCCCACGCTCTTCGGCTACGCGAAGGGGGCCTTCACCGGCGCGCAGCAGGCGAAATCCGGCTACTTCGAGGACGCCGGCGAGGGCACGCTCTTCCTCGACGAGATCGGCGAGCTGCCCGGCGAGCTGCAGGCGAAGCTGCTGCGCGTGCTCGAGAACGGCGAATACCAGCGCGTGGGCGAGACGCAGACGCGCGTCTCCCGCGCGCGCATCGTCGCCGCCACCAACCGCGACCTGCGCGAGGAGGTG
>JBGOST010000195.1:0-5347 GCA_041476125.1 Usitatibacter sp.
AGCGATCCCGGCCGGCTCCACGCGGTACTTGCGCGCGCAGTCAAACACGGCCTTGATGCGCGCGTCGAGCTGGCCGAAGCGGCCCGGGTCGACCTCGAGGCGCTGCAGGTAGCGGCGCAGTTGCTGCGCGCTCTCGCGGGCGTGAACGCCGGCCGTCTCCGCATCCCGGCGCGCATCCTCGAGCGCGGGATCGAGCGCGGCGGCCTCCGCGAGGCGCGCGGCCACGGTCGCGAGGCGCGCGGTGGCCGCCCCCTCGGATTCGTCGAGCGCCTCGGCGCACGCGCTCACCGTCGCGATCAATTCCTGCGCGTGGGCGAGCCGACGGTGCTCGGCCTGGTCGTCCTGCCATTGCTGCGGCTCGAAGGCGAGCGCTTCGAGCTCGCGCACCTCGTGGGCGAGGAGCTCTCGCTCGCGCGCCGAGCCCGCCTGCGAGCGCTCGCGCGCGAGGCGCTGATCGGCCACCTTGCGCCATGTCGCGAAGCGCGCGGCGACATCGCGAGCGAGGGATTCGGCCGCGCCGAAGGCATCGAGCAGCATGCGCTGGCGGTCGCGCTTCAGGAGTAGCTGGTGATCGTGCTGGCCGTGGATGTCGACGAGGAGCTCGCCCAGCTCGCGCAGCTGCGCGGCGGTGGCGGGACGGCCGTTGACGAATCCGCGCGATCTTCCGCCGGCGTCGACGGTGCGCCGCACGAGGCAGGCGCCGTCGCCCTCGTCGAAATCCTGGGCGGCGAGCCAAAGCCGGGCCGCGGGCGCGGAATCGGCGTCGAAATCCGCGCTCACCTCGGCGCGCTGCGCCCCGGCGCGCACCACGCCCGGATCGGCGCGGTCTCCCAAGGCGAGCATCAAGGCGTCGAGCAGGATCGACTTGCCCGCGCCCGTTTCGCCGGTGAGCGCGGTGAATCCCGCGGCGAGCTCCAGGTCGAGCCGCTCGACGATCACGTAGTCCCGTATGGAGAGAGCGCGCAGCACGTTCGCGAAATGCTAGGAGTTGCGCTCGTTCCAGCGCAGCTTCTGGCGCAGCATGGAAAAGTAGCGATAGCCCTTGGGATGCAGGAGCACGGCGGGCCGCGGGGAGGCCGACACCGATACGACGTCGCCGGGCTCGAGCTCCCAGTAGGCCTGCACGTCGAAATTGGCGCGCGCGTCCACGCCCCGCACCAGCGTCACCTCGACGCGCGAGCTGCCGCGGATCGCGATCGGGCGGTTGGACAAGGTGTGCGGGGAGATCGGCACCAGCGCGATCGCCTGCAGCGCGGGATGCAGGATCGGCCCGCCGGCGGAGAGCGCGTAGGCGGTGGAACCGGTCGGCGTGGCGACGATGAGCCCGTCGGCGCGCAGCGAGTAGATGAACTCGCCGTCCACCGTCACCGCGAATTCGATCATGCTGCCCATGGCGCCGCGGCTCACCACGATGTCGTTCATCGCGAGCGTCGAGAAGAGCGTCTGCGCGCCTCTGCGCACCGCGCCCGAGAGCAGCGTGCGCTCCTCCGGCGTGTACTCGCCCTCGAGGACCGCGGCGATCGCCGCCTCCAGGCCGTCGGCGGGGATGTCGGTAAGGAACCCGAGGCGGCCGAGGTTCACTCCCACCAGGGGCACGCCCTTCTCGGCCATGAGGCGTGCGCTCGCGATGAGCGTGCCGTCGCCACCGACCACCACCGCGAGGTCCGCGCGCGAGGGCAGCTCGTCCATCTCCACCGTGGCGTCGGGTTGCGAGCGCGAAGCTCTCGCCGTGGGCGGATCCATGAGGATCTTGATGCCGCGGGAGCGCAACGTCCTCACCAGCTGGTCGAGAACGTCCGGGAGGCTCGTCGCATCGCTCTTGCCGACGACTGCGACAGTCTTGAATGCGGCGGGCATGGCGGCAATTAGATCATGAATTAGAATAGGGTCATGCTCTCCGACCGCGCGCAAAACCTGCTGAAGATCCTGGTCGAGCGCTATATCGTCGAGGGGCAGCCGGTGGGGTCCCGGGCCCTCGCGCGCTTCTCCTCGCTCGAGCTCTCCCCGGCCACCATCCGCAACGTGATGGCGGACCTGGAGGAGATGGGCTTTGTCGCGAGCCCGCACACTTCCGCCGGGCGCGTGCCGACGCCCAAGGGCTACCGCTTCTTCGTCGACACGCTGCTCACGGTGCGGCCGATGGAGGAGATGGAGCGCCAGCAGCTCGAGGAGCAGCTCACGCCCGACGACCCGCACCGGGTCGTCACCGCCGCCTCGCAGATCCTCTCCGACCTCACGCACTTCGCCGGCATCGTGGTGTCGCCGCGCAGGCGCGGGGTGGTGCTGCGCCACATCGAGTTCTTCGGCCTCTCGGAGAAGCGCGTCCTGCTCATCATCGTGGCGAGCGACGGGGAAGTGCAGAACCGGGTGCTCGTCACCGACCGCAACTACTCCCCCTCGCAGCTCACCGAGGCGGCGAACTACATCAACCAGCATTACGCGGGACTGGAATTCGACCAGCTGCGCGCGAAGGTGCGAAGCGAGCTGATCGACCTGCACCGCGACATCTCGGGCCTCATGCAGGCGGCGATCGAGACCGGCAGCGATGCGCTGCGCCAGCCGGGCATCGAGGGCATGGTGATCTCCGGAGGGTTGAACCTGCTCGAGGTGAACGAGCTCTCGGGCGACATGCCGCGGCTGCGCCGGCTCTTCGACCTGTTCGAGCGCAAGACGCAGCTGCTCGACATCCTCGAGCAAAGCGAGCACGCCGAAGGGGTGAAGATCTTCATCGGCGGAGAGTCCCAGCTGGTCCCGCTCGACGAATGCTCGATCGTGACCGCTCCGTACGAAGTCGACGGGCAGGTCGTCGGCACGGTCGGCGTGATCGGCCCCACACGCATGGCCTATGAGCGCGTGATCCCGATCGTCGACGTCACGGCGAAGCTCGTCTCCTCCGCCCTCTCGCAGCACTAGATGCCCGAAGCGGAGCGCGGCGCCTCGCCGGGCGTGCTGCTGGTCAACCTCGGCACACCCGATGCCCCCACCACCGGTGCGGTGCGCCGTTACCTGCGCGAATTCCTCTCCGATCCGCGGGTGGTGCAGATCCCCCGGCTCGTCTGGTGGCCCCTCCTCAATCTCGTGATCCTGCCGTTTCGCTCTTCCCGCAGCGCTCGGCGCTATGCCGGCATCTGGCGCCCCGAGGGGTCTCCACTGCGCTTCTACCTCGAGCGGCAGGTGCAATTGCTGCGGGGCTACCTCGGCGAGCGGCTGAAGAAGCCGATCCCGGTGGTGGGCGCGATGCGCTACGGCAAGCCGGCGATCCGCGAGGGCCTCGCGGAACTCCGGTCCCGCGAATGCGATCGGATCCTGGTCCTGCCGCTGTATCCGCAATACGCCGGCAGCACCACGGGAAGCACCGAGGACGCGATCGCCAGGGCGATGCGGAAATGGCGCTCCCCGCCCCCGGTGAAGGTGGTGCGGGATTTCCACGCCCACCCGGCCTACGTGAAAGCGATTGCGAAGAACGTGAACGACTACTGGATGAAGCACGGGCGCCCCGACCGGCTGGTGATGAGCTTCCACGGACTGCCGCGCGCGGTGGTCGATGGCGGCGACCCCTACTACGCGCAGTGCGTGGAGAGCGCGCGGCTGATCGCCACCGAGCTGGGATGCAACGACGCGCGCACCGCGGTCACCTTCCAGTCGCGCTTCGGCCCCGCCGAATGGCTCAAGCCCTACACTGCCGATACGCTCGCCGCCCTCGGCGGGGAGGGAGTGGGACGGGTGGACGTGATCTGCCCCGGATTCGCCGCCGATTGCCTCGAAACGCTCGAGGAGATCGCGCAGGAAGGCCGGGACACGTTCCTCGGGGCGGGGGGCAAGGAGTTTCACTACATCCCTACCACGAACGACACCCCGTCCTGGATGACCGCACTGGCAATCGTCGCCATGGAGAACCTCTGATGCTTATGCTCATCGCCCGCTGGATCATCAACGCCGCCGTCCTGCTGCTCGTGGCCTACATCTACCCCGGGGTGCAGGTGGAGAGCTTCGGCGCCGCCCTGCTTGCCGCGCTCGTGTTGGGCTTGGTCAATGCGATCATTCGCCCCATTCTCGTTGTCCTGACCTTGCCGGTTACCCTGCTCACGCTGGGGCTTTTTCTCTTTGTCATCAACGCGCTCCTCTTCTGGTTCGTCGCCGAGGTCGTCCACGGCTTCACCGTCGGAGGCTTCGGGGCCGCCCTTCTCGGCTCGATCCTGTACAGCCTCTTCACGTTGCTCACCAGCTGGATCCTCTTTCCCCGGCGCAAGTAGGAGCTTGAAAAGCCGCTTATGGCCCCCATCTGCCATTCAAGCAATTGTTTTTAGAAGGATTTTCTTGTGACTGACGCAGATTTCTCGAGTGCCGGCATGAGCCCGGGGCAGCCGCTTTCCGCCGCGGAGCAGGACGGCCCGGCCGAAGCCCGGCTGGCGGAAATCGAAGCGAAGCTTGCCGCGGCGCTTGCCGAAGGCGAGAAGCTGCGCGAGGACTGGCTGCGCGCGAAGGCCGAGACCGACAACGTCCGCCGGCGCGGCCAGGAAGAAGTCGCGAAGACCCACCGCTTCGCGCTCGAAGGCTTCGCCGGGGCGCTGCTGGCGGTGAAGGACAGTCTCGATGCCGCGCTCACCGTCGAGAACACCTCGATCGAGTCGTTCAAGGAAGGCGTGGAGCTCACCGCCCGGCAGCTCGATTCGGTCTTCGAGAAGTTCGCGATCCGGGAAATCAACCCGCTTGGCGAGAAATTCGATCCCCACCGGCATCAGGCGATCAGTCAGGTTTCGAGCGACCAGGAGCCGAACACGGTGGTCACGGTCCTGCAGAAGGGCTACCTGCTCAACGACCGCGTCCTGCGCCCCGCGCTGGTGGTCGTGGCGAGCGCCGAATCGGCTTGAAAACCGGGGCAAACGGCCCTATTTCCCATCCAGGCATCAAGACACCCCGCACGAGGTCAACGAACATGGCAAAAATCATCGGCATCGACCTGGGCACCACCAATTCCTGCGTGGCGGTCATGGAGGGCGGCAAGCCCAAGGTCATCGAGAACAGCGAAGGCTCGCGCACCACGCCTTCGGTCGTCGCGTACACCGACTCCGGCGAGATCCTCGTCGGCGCCCCGGCCAAGCGCCAGGCGGTCACCAACGCGAAGAACACCATCTACGCGGTGAAGCGCCTCATCGGCCGCAAGTTCGAGGAAAAGGAAGTCCAGAAGGACATCGGCCTCATGCCGTACAAGATCGTGAAGGCCGACAACGGAGATGCCTGGGTCGAGGTGCGCGGGCAGAAGATCGCCCCGCAGCAGGTCTCGGCGGAAATCCTTCGCAAGATGAAGAAGACGGCCGAGGATTACCTCGGCGAGCCGGTGACCGAA
>JBGOST010000196.1:0-5345 GCA_041476125.1 Usitatibacter sp.
CGCCATGGCCGCGAACGCCTGCGCATTCGAGCCGAGGGCCTTGAGCGCCGCCTGGTTTTGCGCCAGGGACTGGAAGGCCGCGCTCTGCGCGAGCGCCCGGAATTGCGGGTCCTTCACAAGGCGTTCGTAGGGGTCGCTCTGCATGAGCTGGGCGACCGACTGATCTCCCAGTTTCACGTCCTGGGACTGGATCTGGGGCGCCCGATAGCGTTGGGCCGGTGCGACCGTACCCGCCGCGTTATCGCCGCTGTTGGGGAAGTCCAGCGCGTAGTGGCCCACGAGCAAGACCCCCACGATCGCCAAACCGACTCCGATGTAGACGTTGCGTTTGCCGTTAGTGCGCTGGCTCATTGTCTTATCCCTTGAAAAGGTTGTTGTTTCCGGATTCGGGCCCCGGGAATCGCGCCACTGTGGACCACTTACACGCGAATCCGTGAAAGGTTGGTGCCGCCCCGGGTTCAACTTTGCGAGCACCGAGGCGACCAGGCCCTCGGGGGGCTCGAGCTTCGGCATCCGGGCCAGCACGGCGAAGACGTCCTTGAGCTCTTCGAAGCGCGCGCGGGCGGCGGGATCGTCCTTGAGGATGCGATCGAGCCTGCGCGCCTCGTCGGCGGTCGCCTCGCCGTCGAGGACCAGGCACATCAGCTGGAGGTGTTCGGGTTGGCTCATGTCAGGCGGGGGCGAGGTCCTTCAGCAGCACGCGCAGGCGTTGGCGTGCCTCGAACAGCCGCGACTTTACCTTTTTCTCGTGCAGGTCGAGGATTTCCCCGATTTCCTCGTAGCTGCACTCCGAGAAGTGGCGCAGCGTGAGCACTGCGCGATCGTCCACCCGCATGCTCATGAGCGCCCTCTGCACCCGCCGCGAGATCTCGGCGTCGCTCGCCCGCGACTCGGGCCCGGCGCTCTCGGCATCCGGCGTATCGAGCTCGTCGCCGAGGGCCTCCTCGCGGCCGTGGCGGCGCAGCAGGTTGAGCGACTCGTTGAGGGCGATGCGGTAGATCCAGCTGAAGAAGCGGAATTGCGGATCGTATTCGTCGAGCCGCTCGGCGACCCTGAGGAAAACGCCTTGCGCGATGTCGCTTGCATCCTCTGCATTCCCCAGCACGCGGTACGCGGCGTTGTAGATCGGCCGTTGGTAGCGGATCACGATCTCGGTGAAGGCAGCGCGGTCGCCTTCGCGGCAACGTTCCACCAGCAGCTGGTCGCGGTCCTTGTCCACAATTACACGGCGCGGTCGCGAAAGTTGGCGCGAAAGTTATTCGGCCGGCTCGATTTCGAAGATCTGGTCGAAACCGGAGTACTGGAAGATGTCCTGCAGGTGGCGGTTCACGCCCGCCAGGCGCAGCTTCCCCGCCGAGGCCAGCAACCGCTTCTGGGTTTTCAACAGCACCCCCAGGCCGGCGCTGGAGATGTATTCGAGCCGGCTGCAGTCGAGCGTCACCGGCCCCTGGACCCGGTCGAGGAACGACTGCGCCGCGGCGCATTGCGCGGCGTCCAGGCGCCCCGCCATCACCACCTTGCCGTCTGCCCCAAAGTCTATCGCGAGCATCCTCTTGTCCCTTACCTTCCTCGGGTCCCGCCGGTCCACCTCCGTCTTGCGGAACGTGATGCGGCTGGTGCGGCTTTCCTCAAGATACTGGTACTCGATGAAATCGACCATCTTCCTGATGAGGTGCAGGCCCAGCCCCCCCGGAGTGCGCTGCTCGATGGGCAGGCTCACGTCCACGTCCCCCGAGCGCGTGACGTCGAAGAACTCGACGCCCGGGTCGGTCAGCGTCACCTCCACCCCGCCCGGCACCCGGGTCAGGTCGAGGCGCACCGCGGCATCGCTCGTAGGGCTGTATTTGACCATATTGGTGAAAAGCTCTTCCAGCGTGAGGTCCACGACGGGCAGCAGGCGCGCGTCGAGCTGCTGCGTGGCGAAGAGCTCGGAGGTGTAGGCGAAGATCTCCTCGAGCGAATCGAAGCTGCGCCTGAAGCTGCGGGTGTGGATCACGGGACCGCCTTGCGCTTGACCAGGACCACGGTCATGTCGTCCTCCTGCATCGCGTTGCCCGCGAAGGCCTGCACCGCCGCCAGCAGGATCGCCGAGAGCTCCGCCACGGCTTTTTCGTGATGCGCGTGGACAATCTCCTCGACCCGCCGCTCGCCGAACTCCTCGTTGCGCGCGTCGCGGTACTCGTAGATGCCGTCCGAGAGGAGCACCAGGATGTCGCCGGGCTGCATCGCAACGCTCACCGCGCTCTTCAGCGCCGTGAGCGGCATGGCGGCGAGCGGAAAGCTCGTGGGGTTGTAGCGAGCGCACGCGCCCCGGGCGGCCTCGTAGAAAAGGATCGGCGCCTGTCCGCCGCTGTGAAAGCGCATCCGGTGCGTGGTGGCGTCGAGGAGCCCGATGAACGCGGTGACGAAGCGATCTTCGGCAAGGAAGCCCGAGAGCTGGTTGTTGACCTGCGTGAACGCGGTCTCCAAGTCCGCGCCCATGCGAAACGCCATGCGTAGCATCGCCTGCATCTGCGTCACGGAAAGCGCCGGGGCGATGCCGTGCCCGGTCGCGTCCCCCAGCACCACCAGCAGCCCCTGGTCGAGGAGCGCGAGGTCGAAAGTGTCGCCGCCGGTGAGGTCGGCGGGCCGGAACGTTCCGTACACGTCGTAGCCGGGCACCGAAGGCATCGTCGCGGGCAGCGTGCTCATCTGCACCACGCGCGCCATCTCCAGCTGCTGGCGCATCTTCTCGCCCTCGATGAGGGCCTCGGTCATGAGCACCCGCTGGAGTGCCACCGCGCACTGCGCCGCGAGCACCGTGGCGAGCGCCTCGTCCTCGGCTTCGAAGACGCCGTGCTTCTTGTTGAGGACCTGCATCACGCCCACCAGCACGTTCTTGTGGTCGATGAGGGGCAGGGTGAGCATGCAGCGGGTGCGGTAGCCGTGGCGCTTGTCCATGCCGGGGTCGAAGCGCGGGTCGGCATAGCAGTCGCGCACGTTGATGACCTGGCGATTGCGCGCGCAGCTGCCCACCAGCCCCGTGCCCGCGGGGATGCGGATCGGCTCTATGCCGGTGGCGACTTCGAGGATGAGCTCGTCGGCCTTGGGGTCGTACAGCCAGACCGTGCCGCGCTCCGCGTCGAGCACCTGCTTGGCGGCATCGACGACCTCGCGCAACATCGTGGTGAGGTCGAACGGCGTGGCAAGCTTTCCGGCGAGGGCGAGGATCGGCTCGAGATCGCGGGCTGAAAGGGCGCGAGGCGCTGAGGTGGTGCTCATCGCGGCAGTATGCAGGTTCCGGCTCCGCTACATCGCGGCGGGCGGATCGCGGAACCCGACTTCCCAGTGCGAGCCGTCGCAGAAAGGCTTGTTCTTCGAGGCGCCGCACCGGCAGAGGGTGTAGTGATCCCTGGACGCGCCGGGGGCGAGCTCGACGCCGGCGAGCTCCACGCCGCCACTTACCGCGTACGGGCCATCGTCGGTCACCAGGACCATCGGCGGCCCGCCGCGATCGCGCGTCACGATGCCGTCGATGGAATAGCTGAGCGCACCCGACGGGCACTTCGCGATGGTGGCGATGATCGCCGTCGCGGCCGCGCCGTCCGGATCGATCCAGGGATCGGCCTCTTCACGGAACACGGCCTTGAGCTCCTCGGTGCAGAAGCCCGCGTGAGCGCAAATGCCGCGGTCATCGTGGATCGTGATGTGCCGGCCCGCATAACTCTTGCGCGGCGCCTCCCTCTCCCTTGGGAGAGGGCCGGGGAGAGGGTCAGTCGTGAAGCCGATCCGCATGTGGCTGCCATCGCAGAAGGGCTTGTTCGCGGATCCGCCGCAGCGGCAGAGCGCGACGGCGCGCACGGTCGCGCAAGCTTCGCCGTTCGAGCGGCGCAGGAACGGCACCTCCGCCGGCGCCGCCTCGAGAAGGAGGTAGTAGGGGCCGTTGGGGAGGCAGGCGATCTTCGGGACCCGCGGCGCGCCGCTCATGAGTAAGGCAATATATTACGCATGACGAAGCCGAGAACCGGACAGGCCCCGCACTGGCCGATCACCCGCGACGAGTTCCACGAGCGCTTCCAGCAGAAGTTCTACGATCCCGCCTTCGACAAGGAGAAGGCGGCGATCGCGCGGATCGAGAAGATCGCCTGGGAGGGTTACGTCATGGACCGCAAGGCGCCGCGCACGGCCCCGGCCGGGCCCGGTTTCGCCGACCCGAAATACAAGCTGTCCGTCGAGTGGCGCGAGACGCGCGATCGCCTCATCCGAGCCGAGGCGCGGCAGAAGAACCCGGCGACGAAATCGCGCGTCCTGCTGGTGTGCGGCTCTTCGCGCAACGACGGCTCGTGTCCCGGCGAGATCTCGAAGACCTTCCGCCTCGTGAAGCTCGCCGAGGAAACGCTCATGGGCGAGGGCATCGAGACCGACTTCCTCGACCTGAGCCGTCTCACTTCCGACTATGGCCGGCGCATCTACCCCTGCAAGGCGTGTGTTTCGACCGCGCAGCCGCTGTGTCATTGGCCATGCAGCTGCTATCCCAACCACGCTTTCGAGCAGGTCGGCGACTGGATGGCCGAGATCTACGAGCGATGGGTGTCGGCGCACGGGGTGATCCTCGCCACGCCGGTGAACTGGTACCACGCCTCGAGCTCGATGAAGCTCATGATCGACCGCCTGGTGTGCGCCGACGGCGGCAACCCGGACCCCACGCTCACCCACGGCAAGGACGCGGAGAAGGCGAAGGAAGTCGAGCTGGAAGGCTGGCCGTACCCCAAGCATCTCAAGGGACGCGTGTATGGCCTCATCGTCCACGGCGACGTCGCGGGCGTGGAGGACACGCGCCGCGCGCTTTCCGACTGGCTCGACTGGATCGGCTTCATCGACGCGGGCTTCAAGGCGCGCCTGGATCGCTACATCGGCTACTACGAGCCCTACGCGACCAGCCACGAGGCCCTCGACCGCGACACCGACATGCAGGAGGAGGCGCGCAACGTCGCCCGCGCGGTCGCCGGCGCGGTGCGCGAGCTGCGCGCGGGCCGGCTTTCCGCGCCCGATGCGAAGCTGGAAAGGCCGCGGCCCAAATAGAGACGTTGTTCGCTAGAATGGGCCTCATGAGCCGTTCGTCCCGTCTCCTTGTCGCGCTGATGTTGAGCGTCGTGTTCCCCGTCCAGGGATGGGCCGCGGTGTCCGCGCAGATCTGCACGAGGCTGAGCGAGGAACGCGATGCCGTGATGTCGGCCGCGGCCCCGCATCACGAGGCCTCCGCCGACGAGGCCGCGCCGCACGACCATGGCGGCAAGGGGGAGCTGGATGCCGGCAAGTGTTGCCATGCCCAGGTCTTCATGGTCCTGATGCCGCAGATTTTCGAC
>JBGOST010000197.1:0-5323 GCA_041476125.1 Usitatibacter sp.
CATCGTCGCAGCATCCATGCCGCGCGTCCCCGAAGTGGACGCCGCGGCGATGCGATCGGCGATCGAAGCGAGGAAGGCGTTGCGGTCGGGCGCGAGCCACAGCTTATGCGTCGTGTAGGCCGCGTCGATCGCGGCGAGCGTGGGGGGGTACATCGGGCCGACGACGAGCAGATCGGGTTTCATTTCAGGGGGGTCACTCCGAGTTTGTTGGACCACTCATTCATGTCCGCGAAGGCCGCGGCGTCGATGGGGATGCCGTGGACGCGCCGCTCGGCCTCCTCGATGAGCTCGGGCTCGCCGGGAAAGAGGATCTCGCCTTGCGTGCGCAGGTCCGCGATCATCGCATCGACGGTCTCCTCGAGCCTCTCGCCCCCGGCGAAGCGCGCCGGGTCGAGCGCCATCTGGAGGTGGCCGATCTTGCGCGGCCGGTCGAGCTCCTCGTACATGCTGTTGATGTGGCGCCCGAAGGTCATGCCGTTCATGACGCCGCACAGGATGTCGATCACGAAGGCGAGGCCGTAGCCCTTGTAGCCGTACGTGACCCCGCCCAGCGGAATCCCCGCGGCCGCCTTTTGCGCGTCGGTAGTGGGAATCCCCGCGCCATCGACCGCCACACCCGGCTCGAGCGGCTCGCCCTCGATGCGCGCGTTCAATACCTTGTTCCATGCGACCTGGCTCGTCGCCATGTCGAGGCACAGCGGCTCGCCGCCCTTGCGCGCGAAAGCGAACGAGATCGGGTTGGTGCCGAAGTACTTTTGCTTCCCGCCGTGGGGAACGACGATCGAGCTCGAATGCGTCATCGCGATTCCCACCAGGTGCTCGCGCGCGGCCATGCGCGTGTACAGTCCCATCGCGCCGCAGTGCGACGAGTGCCCGACGCCGACGACACCCACGCCCGACTCTCTCGCCATCTCTATCGCCACTTCCATGGCGAGGGTCGCGTGAACGATGCCCAGCCCGTCGTTGCCGTGGACCTGCGCGGTGACCGGGCCGGTCCGCATCACCACCGGTGCGGCCGAGGGGGAGATCGATCCGATCGTCATGCGCCGCAGGTAATGGGTGAGGCGCAGCACGCCGTGGGAATCGATGCCCCAGACGCTCGTCTGCACCAGTGATTCGCCCACGAGCTTCGCTTCCTCCGGCGGCACGCCCACCTTTTGCAGGCACGCGACGGCCCACGCCGTGAGGCGTTCGCGCGGGACCCGTACGGTCATTTCGACGTGCCGAGTGCGACGACTCGCTGGCGCTGCTCGCCGAGTCCCTGGATGCCGAGGGTGATGACGTCGCCCACCTTGAGGTAGTGCGGGGGCTTCATGCCGAGCCCCACGCCGGGTGGGGTGCCGGTGGTGATGATGTCGCCTGGGAGCAGCGTCATGAACTGGCTGATGTAGGAGACGAGGTGCGCGCAGTTGAAGACCATGGTGCGGGTGTTGCCGCGCTGGCGTTTTTCGCCGTTCACGTCGAGCCACATGTCGAGCGCCTGGGGATCGGCGATCTCGTCGGTGGTGACGAGCCACGGCCCGACGGGGCCGAAGGTGTCGCATCCCTTGCCCTTGTCCCACTGGCTGCCGCGCTCGAGCTGGAAATTGCGCTCGGAGACGTCGTTCACGACGCAGTATCCGGCGACGTGATCGAGCGCCTTGGATTCGGAAACGTACTGCGCCTTGGTGCCGATCACCACTCCCAGCTCCACTTCCCAGTCGAGCTTGGTCGAGCCGCGCGGCTGGACGAGGTCGTCGTTGGGGCCGCACAGGCACGTCGTCGCCTTCATGAAGATGATCGGCTCGGGCGGGATCGGCATGTTGGATTCCGCGGCGTGGTCGCTGAAGTTCAATCCCACGGCCACGAACTTGCTGATGCCGGCGTACGGCACGCCCAGGCGCGGGTTGCCGCGCACGACGGGAAGCGTCTCGGGCTTGACCCGCGCCAGGCGCGCGAGGTTGCGCGGGGCGAGCATCGCATCGTCGATCTGTGTGATCACTTTGGAGAGGTCGCGGATGTTGCCTTCGCGGTCCGCGAGCCCCGGTTTCTCGCGACCGGGGGGGCCATAGCGCAGGAGTCTCATGGAATCGTTCTCCGGGGGTTCGACTACATCGGGGCGACAGATTCTACAGGCTCATGCCCCCATCGACGCAGATCGCCTGGCCGGTCACAAACGATGACTCATCCGGTACAAGATGGGAGCCTCAGGCGCCTTTCCAGCGAACGGCTCAGCGGGCTGCGGCAAGGCGGGTGCGCCGGCGTGGTCCTCGTCGAGCTTGAAGATCGACACGGCTTGCTTCAGGGTCCCGGCCTGCTCCCGCAGCGCTCGGGCAGCCTTCGAATTGCTCTCCACCAACGCCGCGTTCTCCTGGACCGTCTGTTCCATCTGCGCGACGGCACCGTTCACTTGGTGGATGCCCGAGGCTTGCTGCTCGCTTGCCTGGCTGATCGACTGCACGAGGCTGGATGCCTCGTCGATCGACGATTCGATTTCCTGCATGATTTGCCGGGTGGATTCGACCATCCTGCCGCCGTCGTCGACTTGCTCCGACGATGCCTCGATCAGGGACTTGATCTCCTTGGCGGCGAGGCCGGATCGCTGGGCCAGCGAGCGGACCTCGGCTGCGACCACCGCGAAGCCGCGGCCTTGCTCGCCCGCGCGCGCGGCCTCCACGGCCGCGTTCAAGGCGAGGATGTTCGTCTGGAAGGCGATGCCGTCGATGGTGCCGATGATCTCCGACATGCGGCGTGATCCGTCCCGGATCGACTCCATCTTTTCCACGAATTTCCCGACGACCTCACCCCCCTGCGCGGCGGTGGCGCGAGCTTGCGCCGCCTTCTGGCTGGCCAGCTTGGAGCTGGCAGCGTTTTCCGCAACCGCCGTGGTGAGCTGTTCCATGCTCGCCGCGGTCTCTTCGAGCGTGGTCGCCTGGCGCTCCGTGCGCCGGGCCAGATCCTCGTTGCTGCGGGCCAGCTGGAGCGCGGCCTCGTCGATCGTCTCGGTTCCGCCGCGGACATCGGTGACGATCGCGCCCAGTTTTTCGCTCATGTCACGCATGGTATCCACGAGCCGCGCGGCCTGTCCGTGGCCGCTCGACACAGCGCGCGCGCTGAGATCGCCTTCCGCCACCCGGCCGGCGACCTTGATCGCGGCCTCGACAGGGCGCGTCACGTTGCGATTGAAGGCGAGCACGAACGCGAACGTCCCGACAACGATCAACGCGAGCGCGCCCAGGGTGACGATATTGGCGAGGCGTTCGGCGTTGCGCGCCTGCGCGCGCTGCGCCTCGGCCCGCGCAGTTGATCCGGCGATGATCTTCTCGATCTCCGAGGAGATCCTGCCCACGGCGATCAGGCCGTCGTCGTCGAATGCGACGTTGCCTTTGTCGGCCATGAGCCTCGTGATGCTGTCCTCGATGCCATCCCACCCGGCAAGCAGCTGCACATCCTCATGCGCCGCGAGCGCGCGAAGATCCTTGAATTTCCGCGCCGAGGCCGCCACCAGCTCGCGAGAGGGGATCGAATTCTCGGTGACGACGGCGTCGCTGAGCCCTCGTACGAGGATGTGAAGCTGCATGACCGATTTTTCCAGGTGCAGCGCGGCGGCATTCTCCCGGGAAGCGGAGCCGGCGTACAGCCAGATCGCCGTTAGGGACCCGAGCATGAGCAGGAGGAAGATCGTGCCCAAGGCAACCGCCCGGGCACCGATCGCGGCCCGCAGCAATGCCGGTAGTGCGCCCTTAATCGACACAGCCGACACCCGGTCTAGCGGACGCCATCGTCACTCCAGCGGCAGTTTCTTCGCGGCCCAGCCGGCGGTGCCTTCACGCATCCACTTCACGCTGGTGTAGCCCGCCTTGGAAGCCAGCACCGCCGCCTTGTAGGATTTCCACCCCGTCGGCCCGTCGCTGTAGAACACGATGGGCGCCGATTTTTCCTTGGGCAGCTTCGACATGTCGAATTTGTCCTTCGACGCGTCGAAATTCTCGCTCTTCTCGCTTTTCTGGTCGTAGGGCAACGCTTTGGCCCCCTTCAGGTGACCCTTGCCGTAGTTCACCGCGGCACGCATGTCGTAGAACTGCGCCTTTCCCGTCAGGTCCCGGGCCTGCTCGACGGAAATCACCTCTACGCCCTTGGCGCTGGTGGGAGTGGGCGGATCTTGCGCCATGGCGCAGGGGGCGCCGACGGTAGCCGCCACGCAAAATGCGGTGCTCATGAGGATTCTCTTCATATCGCTCTCCTTGATACGAGGTTGGTCCAGTGAAGGATTGGTGGAACGCGGCCCGATGAGTCCCGTTGAGTGTAGAACCCGCGGAGGCAGAGAAACTGTGATCGGCCGCACACTTGCCGGGGCGCCGCGTCACAAATGTAATTCTCGCCTCCGGCCGTGCGTGCGCTACAGGCTCATCCCTCCATCCACAAAGATCGCCTGTCCGGTCATGAACGATGATTCATCCGATACAAGATAGACGAAAGTCTCGGCGATCTCCTCCGCGGTGGCGAGCCTGCCCATCGGCTGGCGGTCGGTGAAATCCTGCCGCGCCTTCACCGGATCGGCAAAGGCCTTGATGCGATCGCCGAGCGACGGCGTGTCGACCGTTCCCGGGCAGACGCAATTCACGCGGATGTTCTGCTTCACGTGGTCGATGGCGAGCGCGCGGGTGAAGCCGGCCACCGCCGCTTTGCTCGCCGCATAGGCGAGGCGGTTGGGGGCCGCCTTCTGCGTGCCCAATACCGAGGCCATGTTGAGGATCACGCCGCCGCCGGCGGCGATCATCTTCGGCAGCATCGCCTTCACCATCAGGAACTGGCTGCGCACGTTCAGCTGGAAGCTCCTGTCCCAGTCCTCGACGCGGCATTCGAGGATCGATCCCTGGTGCACCCAACCCGCGCAGTTGAAGAGGATATCCACCGCACCCGCGGCCTCGACGAACTTCGCGACCGCCTGCTCGTCGGTCACGTCGAGGCGCGCGGTCGAAACCGAGGGATTGCCCGCGTACTGGTTGAGGAGATTGGCGTCGATGTCGGTGGCGATGACCTTGGCGCCCTCGCGCACGAAGGCGAGTGCGGCCGCGCGGCCCATGCCCTGGCCGGCGGCGGTGACGAGGGCGCGCTTGCCCTTCAAGCGATTTGCCATGGGGATTCTTCCGATAAGTGTTGACGGGGTGCGGCCGGTGTGAAAAGCTGGCCCGAATTGGCCTGACCACTTTACCAGAAGATGCCCCTCCAAGCCGTCGACAACCGCCGCCTCTACCGGCAGATCGCAGACCAGATCGCGGCGCTCATCGAGAAGGGCGAATACGGCGCGGGCGCGCGCCTGCCGCCGGAGCGCGATCTGGCG
>JBGOST010000198.1:0-5303 GCA_041476125.1 Usitatibacter sp.
CGGGCGAGCCCGCGCAGCAGCAGCGCGAGCTCCGGCCCGAACGCGGCCTGGACCGCCTCCAGGTCGAGCTCGCGCTCGGGGATCGCCTGGCTGATCAGCGCCGCGGCGATGGTCTGCGGATCGGCGCCCTGCACCAGAAGCAAGTGGGCCACGGCGAGCGCGCGCTCGAACGCCTCGTCGCGTACCGCGGCCGTGGAGGCTCCACGCGCGAATTGAAGGGCGCGCGCGGGCAGCTCGGCATGGGGGGCGCCGAAAGTCGAGCGAAGCTCGCCCTCGAATGGGACGAGGTCAGGGGCTGCGGAGGGGCTGAGCACGGGAAGGCCTTGATCCGATTCTACTTGCTGAAAATTCCGCATGTCCATGCGGGAATCCTCCGGGGCGCCCGGAAGGCCCCCGGAGGAACATGGAAATCATGGATTTCGCTCCCGCCACCCTCATTGCCGGCCCCGCCTCGAATCGGGGCATTGCCCGCGCGCAGTGCATGGTGCGGGTGAAATTCGTGAGCTTGTCCATCAGGGAGATGGCGCCCGAGGTCGCGTGCGGGGAAACGCGCGCCTCGGGGCTGCGCGCGCTTCGCGCTTGCTTCACCCGCGTCATCGGTCGGCTGGTGGCGGCGCGGCCCTAGGCGATTGAGGCGCGGTTCTTACCGGCCCGCGGCGCAAGCCGCGGGCCGGCTTCTTTTTTGCTTTATATTCGACCTGCCGCTCCCGCGACGGCAATCGAGAAATGGCGCTTCCCTCCCTGTACAACGAGATGTTCGACGCGAGCCGCGCGGTGCGCCCGCATTACTCGGCGTTTGCCGAATGGCTGAGCGAGACGCCTCCCGCGCGCATCGCGCAGAACCGCCACGCGGCCGTTCTCCTCTTCCACCGCGTGGGAATCACCTTCGCGGTCTACGGTGAGGCCTCGGGCACCGAGCGGCTGATCCCCTTCGACATCGTCCCCCATGTCATCCCGGGGGCACAGTGGGAGTTCCTCGCGCGCGGGCTGCGCCAACGGGTGCGCGCGCTGAACCGCTTCCTCCACGACATCTACCACGGCCAGGAGATTCTCAAGGAAGGGATCATTCCCGCCGAGCAGGTGAACCAGAACGCGCAGTTCCGCCGCGAGATGGTCGGCGTGGACGTCCCGGGCGGGGTCTACGCGCACGTGGCGGGCGTGGACCTCGTGAAGCACTCCGACGGGGAGTACTACGTCCTCGAGGACAACCTGCGCACGCCATCGGGCGTGTCGTACATGCTCGAGAACCGCAAGATGATGATGCGGCTCTTCCCGGAGCTGTTCGCCAACCAGAAGATCCGCCCGGTCGACCACTATCCCGACCTGCTGCTCGAAACCCTGCGGCGCGTGGCGCACGTCGAGCACCCGACCATCGTCCTGCTCACCCCGGGGCACTACAACAGCGCCTATTTCGAGCACGCGTTCCTCGCGCAGCAGATGGGCATCGAGCTGGTCGAGGGCGCCGACCTCTTCGTGCTGAACAACACCGTGTTCATGCGCACCACGCAGGGACCGCAGAAAGTCGACGTGATCTACCGGCGCATCGACGACGACTTCCTCGATCCCCTCGCCTTCCGCCCCGATTCGATGCTGGGCGTCCCGGGGCTTCTGGCCGCCTACCGCGCCGGCCGCGTGACGCTCGCCAACGCCATCGGCACCGGGGTCGCCGACGACAAGTCGATGTATCCACACGTGCCCGCGATGATCCGCTTCTATCTCGGGGAGGAGCCGCTGCTGAAGAACGTTCCCACCTACCTGCTGCGCAAGGCCGAGGACCGCGCCTACGTGCTCGACCACCTCGAGGAGCTGGTGGTGAAGGAGGCGCAGGGATCCGGCGGCTACGGAATGCTGGTGGGCCCCACGGCGAGCCGCGACGAGCGCGAGCGCTATCGCCAGCGCATCGTCGACGCGCCCGAGCGCTTCATCGCCCAGCCCACGCTGTCGCTTTCGCTGGTTCCCACCTTCTGCGGAGACGAATTGTGCGATCGCCACGTCGACCTGCGCCCCTACGTGCTCACCGGCTCCGACATCACGTTCGTCCCGGGCGGATTGACCCGCGTGGCGCTGCGCGAAGGATCGCTCGTCGTGAACTCCTCCCAGGGCGGCGGCGTCAAAGATACGTGGGTCGTCGACTAGATCGATGCTCTCTCGCGTCGCTTCCACCCTCTACTGGATGAGCCGCTATGTCGAGCGCGCCGAGAACACCGCGCGCGTCCTCGACGTGACGTGGCGGATGTCGCTGCTGGTGAAGGAAGCCGCGCTCCAGGACCAGGAGTGGTTCGCGCCGCTGAACATCACCGGCACGCTGTTCCCGTTCTCCGGGCGGCACAACGTGGTCTGCGCCAGGGAAGTGCTGCACTTCCTCGCGCTCGACCCCGAGAATCCGTCGTCGATCTACGCCTGCGCGCGGCAAGCCCGGGAGAACGCGCGCGCGGTGCGCGGCGCGATCACCTCCGAGATGTGGGAAGTCCTCAATTCGACCTGGCTCGAGATGCAGCAGATGGACGAGGACAAGATGCACGTGCGCGGCGTCTCGTCGTTCTTCGACTGGGTGAAGGAGCGCAGCCACCTCTTCCGCGGCGTCACCTTCGGCACCATGCACCGCGACGACGCCTACGAGTTCGCGCGCCTGGGCACCCACGTCGAGAGAGCCGACTCCACTGCGCGCATCCTGGACGTCAAATACCACGTGCTCCTTCCGAGCGTGAAGGACGTGGGCGGGGCGGTGGATTACTACCAGTGGTCGGCGGTGCTGCGCTCGGTCGCGGCCTTCGAGGCGTATCGCAAGGTCTACCGCGACGTCATCACCCCGCTCAAGCTCGCGGAACTATTGATCCTGCGCGACGACATACCCAGGAGCCTGCGCTTCTGCCTGCGCCAGGTCTGCGAGACCCTCGGGCACGTGCAGAACGCGCAATCGGGCGAAACGGTTCGCCTCGCCGAGCAGATCCTCGCCGGGCTGCAGTACGGGCGCATCTCGGAAATCTTCGCCGGCGGGCTGCACGAATACCTAACCGACTTCCTCGAATCGATGCAGGACCTCTCCGCGCACATCCAGCGCAGTTTCTTCGCCTCCAGCATGGTCGAGTAAAATAAAACATGACCTATTGCGTCGCCCTACGCCTCGACACGGGGATGATCTTCGCCTCCGACTCGCGCACCAACGCGGGCGTGGACCATATCGCCACGTTCACCAAGATGCGCGTCTACGAGAAAAAGGACGACCGCGTCATCGTCGCACTCTCCTCGGGCAACCTCGCCATGACGCAGGGCGTCATCAACATCCTCGACCGCCAGCACCGCGCGCCCGAAGGCGAGCAGTCGATCTGGAGCGTCGAGTCGATGTACGACGCCGCTTCGCTCGTGGGAGACGCGCTGCGCGAGATGCACCGCCGCGACGCGCCTTTCCTGGCGCAGTCGAGCATCGAGCCCAACGCGAACCTGCTGGTCGGCGGGCAGATCAAGGGCGAGCCGCCGCGCCTCTTCCACGTCTACGCGCAGGGCAACTTCATCGAGGCCACGGACGACACGCCGTACTTCCAGCTGGGCGAGTCGAAGTACGGCAAGCCCATCCTCGACCGCGTGATCTCGCTCGCCACCCCGCAGAAGGAAGCCGCCAAGTGCGTCCTCATCTCGTTCGACTCGACCATGAAGTCGAACATCTCCGTGGGGCTGCCGATCGACGTCCTCTGGTATCCCCGCGACAGCCTGCGCGTGGGCATCCAGCAGCGCATCCGCGAAGGCGACCCCTACTTCACGATGCTTCGCTCCCGCTGGGGCGGCGGCCTGCGGCGCGTCTTCTCCGAGCTCCCCGATCCCGACTGGCTGGAGTGACGCGGGCAAAGGGCTGTGAAAACGCAGATGAACGCAGATGCAGCGCAGATGAACGTACCCCGGAATCCTTGAATGCGATTCGTGGCCATGGATCCTCAAGCACGAAACTCACACGCTTTGGTTTACGTTCATCTGCGCTGCATCTGCGTTCATCTGCGTTTCCAAAGCTTTTCATTCCCGTCAGCCGCTAAGTGACCATCAAGGTAGCGCTTCACCACCGGACGCATTACGCGTTCGACCGGGCGGTCGGGCTGTCCCCTCACGAGGTGAGGCTCAGGCCGGCGGCGCACTGCCGCACGCCCATCGAGAGCTACTCGCTCAAGGTCAAGCCCGCCAAGCACTTCATGAACTGGCAGCAGGACCCGTACGGCAACTGGGTCGCGCGCCTCGTGTTCCCGGACAAGGCGCGAGAGCTCGAGATCACCGTCGATCTCGTGGCCGACATGACGGTGATCAACCCGTTCGACTTCTTCGTCGACCCCGGCGCCGAGCAGTTTCCCTTCTGCTACAGCAACGAGAACGCGCGCGAGCTCGCGCCCTATCTCGAGCAGGTCCCGCAGACGCCGCTGCTGATGGCGTGGGTGAACAAGGCGCGCACGCGCTTCCTCGGCAAGCCGATCACGACGATCGACCTGCTGATCGCGGTGAACCGCATGGTGCGCGAAGACGTGAACTACCTCGTGCGCATGGAGAGCGGCATCCAGACGCCCGACGAGACGCTCGAGCGCAAGCAGGGCTCGTGCCGCGATTCGGCGTGGCTGCTGGTGCAGATCCTGCGCTACCTCGGCATCGCCGCGCGTTTCGCCTCGGGGTATCTCATCCAGCTCGCCGCGGACCAGAAATCGCTCGACGGGCCGTCGGGGCCCGAGCGCGACTTCACCGACCTGCACGCCTGGTGCGAGGCGTATGTGCCGGGCGCGGGATGGATCGGCCTGGACGCGACCTCGGGCTTGCTCGCGGGCGAGGGCCACATTCCCCTCGCCTGCACCGCGCTTCCGGGAAGTGCGGCGCCGGTCACCGGCATGACGGAAGTCAACAAGACCCAGCTCACTTTCGAAATGTCGGTGACGCGAATCCACGAGGACCCGCGCGTCACCAAGCCTTTCACCGAGGCGCAGTGGAGCGCCATCGACACGCTCGGGCGGAGCGTGGACGTCGAGCTCGCCGAGGGCGATGTGCGCCTCACGATGGGCGGGGAGCCGACTTTCATCTCGATCGACGACATGGAAGGCATCGAGTGGAACTACACCGCGATGTCGGAAAGGAAGCTCGAGCTCGCCACGCACCTTTTGTACCGGCTTCGCCACCGTTTCGCGCCCGGAGGCTTGCTGCATTTCGGCCAGGGCAAGTGGTATCCCGGCGAGCCGCTGCCGCGCTGGGCGCTGTCGTGCTTCTGGCGCAAGGACGGGACGCCGTTGTGGGAGCGCGAGGACGACATCACCCCGACCATGAGCGGCGAGCACACGGAC
>JBGOST010000199.1:0-5282 GCA_041476125.1 Usitatibacter sp.
ATATCGCCCGTCGCCCTTGAAATCGCGGTGCGGATCGCGGCCCCCTTGCCTAAGTTGCGCTCGTGGCGCGCGAGCATCATTCGGTCGTCCTCCTCGGCGAGCCTCTGCAGAATCTCCCAACTGCCGTCCGTGCTGTAGTCGTCGACGACGATCACCTCTAGCCGATTGATCAATCCATGGTTAAGCGCGAGGACCCGGCGCAGGCTGGCTTCGACGACGTGGCGCTCGTTGTAGACCGGCAGCTGGACCGTGACGCGCGGCCACTCGCGCGCCGCGCCGGAGAGCGGGGTCGGCGGGGTGCCCGCGGCGGGAGAGGGGCCGCGGCGCCATCGCCGCCACAGGAGCACGTAGCGATGGGAGGAGTAGAGGACGACCAGTGCCTGCGCGGCCACGTAGAACGCGACACAGACCGCCTGCGCGCCGCGCAGGACGAGATCGAGCGAAGTCGGGGATTCCACCGGGATGAGCCCTCTCAAGGTGGCGCCCATCGTAGGGAGCGGCCATCGGCAGCGCAACCGCCGCGCCGGGCGCGTCACGAAACGACGGCGACCCCGGTGGCGACGGCGTGCGATCGCACGTCGCGCCCCCGGGGTCGCGAGCTGCCGTCCCGCCTAGTTCACGACCTCGAAATCCGCATCCACCGGACCGTCGCCCTTCTTCTCCTTGTCCTTGCCGCCCGCGGCACTCGCCTCGGCCCCGGGCTCTCCCGGCGCCGCCGAGGCCGGTCCGGCCTGCTGGTAGAGCGCGGCCGCGGCCTCGTGCCACGCCTTCTCGAGCGACTCCGTGGCCGAGACCACGGCGCCCGCGTTGTCTCCCTTCAGCGCCTCGCGCAGCAACTTGAGCTGCTCCTCGATGCGCGACTTCAGCGCGGCGTCGAGCTTCGTGCCGTGCTCCTTGAGGTTCTTCTCGACCTCGTAGGCCATCTGATCGCCGCGATTGCGGGCCTCGATCTCCTCGCGGCGCTTGCGGTCCTCGGCCGAGTGCGACTCCGCGTCCTTCACCATCTTCTGGATCTCGGACTCGTCGAGACCGCTCGAGGCCTCGATGCGGATGCTCTGCTCCTTGCCGGTCGCGCGATCCTTGGCCGAGACATGCAGGATGCCGTTCGCGTCGATGTCGAAGGCCACCTCGATCTGCGGAATGCCGCGCGGCGCGGGCGGAATGCCGTCGAGATGGAAGCGCCCAATGCTCTTGTTGTCGCGAGCCATCGGCCGCTCGCCCTGCTGCACGTGCACCTCGACCGTGGTCTGGCTGTCCGAGGCGGTCGAGAAGATCTCGCTCTTGCGCGTCGGGATGGTCGTGTTGCGCGTGATGAGCGTCGTCATGACGCCGCCCAGCGTCTCGATGCCGAGCGAGAGCGGCGTGACGTCGAGCAGCACGACGTCCCGAACATCACCCGCGAGCACGGCCCCCTGGATCGCCGCGCCGATCGCGACGACCTCGTCGGGGTTCACGCCCCGATGGGGCTCCTTACCGAAGATGGTGCGCACCAGCTCCTGCACCTTGGGCATGCGCGTCGCGCCGCCCACCAGCACCACCTCGTCGATCTGGGAGGGATTGAACCCCGCGTCCTTCAGCGCCTGCATGACCGGCCCACGGCAGCGCTCGATCAAGTCGTCCACGAGCTGCTCGAGCTTCGCGCGCGTGAGCTTGAGATTGAGGTGCTTGGGCCCGCTCTGATCCGCGGTGATGAACGGGAGGTTCACCTCGGTCTCGAGCGTTCCGCTCAGCTCGCATTTGGCCTTCTCCGCTGCCTCCTTGAGGCGCTGGAGCGCCATCGGGTCGCGGCGCAGATCGATCCCCTCCTGCTTCCGGAACTCGTCGGCGAGCCACTCGATGACACGCTGGTCGAAGTCGTCGCCGCCGAGATGGGTGTCGCCGTTCGTCGAACGCACCTCGAACACGCCGTCGCCGATCTCGAGGATCGAGATGTCGAAAGTGCCGCCACCGAGATCGAACACCGCGATCTTCTCGTCCTTCTTCTTGTCGAGGCCGTAGGCGAGCGCCGCGGCGGTCGGCTCGTTGATGATGCGCTTCACGTCGAGCCCCGCGACCCGGCCGGCGTCCTTGGTCGCCTGGCGCTGGCTGTCGTTGAAGTAGGCCGGAACGGTGACCACGGCCTCGCTCACCTTCTCGCCCAGGTACTCCTCCGCGGTCTGCCTCATTTTCTGGAGGATCATGGCCGAGATCTCGGGAGGCGAGTATTCCTGCTCACCCGCGCGCACCCGGGCCTCGCCCCCCGACCCGCGCACGACTTCGTAGGGAACGAGCTTGATCTCGCCCCCCACCTCGTCGTACCTGCGCCCCATGAAGCGCTTGATAGAGTAGACGGTGTTCTTGGGATTGGTGACCGCCTGGCGACGGGCGACCAGACCCACCAGCCGCTCTCCGGTCTTGGAAAACGCCACCACCGAGGGCGTCGTACGGAAGCCCTCCGCGTTCGCGATCACCTTGGGCTCGCCGCCCTCCATGACCGCCACGCAGGAGTTGGTGGTCCCGAGATCGATGCCGATGACCTTGCCCATCGCTCACCTGCCTTCGCATGCGCGAACCACGGCCGCCCGGCGGACGCCGGGCGGCGCGTGGCCCGCAATTTCGAGTCGGTCGATTGGACTATGAGGCGACCTGGATCTCGATCTCCCGCTGCTTCGCTTCCTCGGCCTTGGGAACGCGGATCTCCAGAACGCCGTTCTGATACTGGGCCTTCACGCCGTCGCCGCGCACCGGAGCCCCGAGCACGAACGAGCGCTCGAACGTCCCGCGGATGCGCTCGACGTGGCGCATGCCGCCTTCGTTCGTCGCGCCGTCCTGCCTGCGCGCCCCGCGAATCGTGAGGGTGTCCCCCATGAGGCTCACCTTCATGTCCTTCGGCGAGATTCCGGGGAGATCCGTGCGGACCACGAACGCGTCGGCGGTCTCCTCGATGTCGACCGCGGGCGTGAAGCTCGGCGCCGAGTCGCCACGCAGCGTGCCGCGCGAGAAGAAGCTGTCGAAGAGCCGGTTGACCTCATCCTGAACCGCGACCATGTCGCGCACCGGGCTCGAAGTGGGCGAGGACCAGCGAATGATTGCCATAGTTCCTTCCTCCTGCTCAGACCTGGGTCGATTGAATTGGGGCGAGCGTCACGGCCGCGGGCTCGCGCAGTGGGTACGCGACACCCAAATGCAGGCGCCGTGCCGCATTCCTCCACTGGCGCCATCCGATTGTGCGACAGTGCATTGTGGCGGCCACTGAACTCGGTACTCGAAGCGTGGCCGCCCGGCGGTCGTTTCGCGATCGAACGCCCGGCGTCTCGAAGCGAAACAGAATCTCGTTGGGGCTTGCCTCCGGCGTCGCGCGTTGGAGCGCGCTCCTTCCTCTGCTAGCGTGCCCGGCTCGTGAGAATCGCCACCTTCCTTCCCCACGTCGGCGTGTTCGGCGGAGTGCGCCGCTTCCTCGAACTCGGAAACGCGTGGACGGCGCTGGGTCACGAGGTGACGCTGTTTCATCCCGACGGCGCGCCTCCGCGCTGGCTTCAATATCTGGGGCGGGTGGCGCCGTTGGCGGGCGCCGCCGCGGCCGAGTCCGATCTCGCGCTGTGCGCCCAGGGGCACACCCTCGAGGAGTTCCTCGCGCACCGCGCGCGCAGGCATCTCTACTACTGCGTGATCGAGGGCGACCCGGCGCTCCCGCGCGTGCTCTCCCATCCGCACGTGCGTCTCGCCGCCAATTCGGGATCGCTGTGCCGCTCCCTGGCGCGGCGGGCGCGACGGCCGGTCCTCGACGGCATCGGCGGCATCAACCTGAGACAGTTCCAGCCGGATCCGTCACGGCGCGCCGATTCCCCGTTGCGGGTGCTCCTCAACGGCCGCCGGTCGCGGCCCAAGAAGGGGACCGACCTGATCCTCGCCGCGCTGCGCGATCTCCCGGGGCGAGTGCCACCGTTCGAGGTGGTGCTGTTCGACAGCCTGGGCGCCGAGAACCGCCAGGATCCGCGCGACGGGGCGCCGCTGCCGCCGAACGCGCGGTTCGTGATCGATCCCTCGCAGGACGAGCTGGTGGCGCTCTACCAGTCGGCGCACATGTTCGTCGCGGCGGAGCGCAAGGCCGGCTGGTGCAACACCGCGCTCGAAGCCATGGCCTGCGGCGCGGCGGTGGTGTGCACCGCGAGCGGCACACGCGACTTCGCCCGCGACGGGGAGAACGCGCTGGTGCCGCCGCTGCGCCACCCGTGGTTCCTGCGCCGCGCGCTGCGGCGCGTGCTCGCCGACGACGCGCTGCGCGCGTCTCTCGGGGCGCGCGGGCCGATCACGGTGGCGGAATGGAGCTGGGACCGGCTGGCGGCACGGTTGATCGATCAGATCGAGGCGGGTTGAGCGCGGGCCGCGAGCAAGCTCGCCGGCCGGCGGGAGATCAGCGCGCGGGCAGGTAGCCCGACTTTTCCTCGGGGACCAGCAGCTCGTCCTTGGTGTAGATGAAGGCGTCGCGCTGGTAGTCGGCGAGCTCGTAGTCCTTCTCGAGGAAGATCGCGTCCTCGGGACACGCCTCCTCGCACATGCCGCAAAAGATGCAGCGCAGCATGTTGATCTCGTAGCGTTCGGCGTAACGCTCGCCGTGCGACACCGGGCGGTCGGGGTCGTTCTCCGCGGCCTTCACGAAGATCGCGTCCGCCGGGCAGGCCACCGCGCACAACTCGCATCCCACGCAGCGCTCGAGCCCGTCCTCGTGGCGCGCGAGGATGTGGAGCCCGCGGAAGCGCGGGAACATCGTGAGCTTCTCTTCCGGGTACTGGACCGTGAAGGGTTTCTTGAACAGGTACTCGAACGTGACGCTGAGACCCTTGCCCAGCTCCTTGAACATCCCGGAACTCCTTCGAGGCGTGGGGTAAGCGGCGGGAACCGCGCGGCATCATACCGGCGACCCGGCGCGAGGCGCAAACCCGCGTCGCGCGGAAGGCGGCGCTCCGAACTCGCTCGGGGCCTGGGATCCCGATTCGTCCCGGTTAGAGACGCGGTAGCGTGATGCCCTGCTGCGCCTGGTACTTCCCCGCCTTGTCGCGATACGAGGTCTCGCACGGCTCGTCGCTCTCGAAGAACAGCACCTGCGCGATGCCCTCGTTCGCGTAGATCTTTGCTGGCAGCGGGGTCGTGTTGCTGATCTCGAGCGTCACGAAGCCCTCCCACTCCGGCTCGAAGGGCGTCACGTTCGTGATGATGCCGCAGCGGGCGTAGGTGGACTTGCCGACGCAGATCGTGAGCACGTTGCGCGGGATGCGGAAGTACTCGACCGTGCGGCCGAGCGC
>JBGOST010000200.1:0-5251 GCA_041476125.1 Usitatibacter sp.
AACATCAACGGCCAGGTGTACGAGCCGCTGGTGAAACGCGGCAAGAAGCTCGAGCTCGTGCCGGGGCTCGCGGAATCGTGGACGCAAGTCTCGCCGACGGTGTGGCGGTTCAATCTACGTAGAGGCGTGAAATTCCACGACGGCTCGCCTTTCACCGCGGACGACGTCGTGTTCTCGATCAAGCGCGTCCAAGGAGATACATCGACCTTCCGCGTCTACGGCCGTGCCGCCGGCGAGCCGCGCAAGGTCGACGATTTCACCGTGGAGTTCACGACCCGCGAGCCCAACCCCGTGATGCTGGAGACGGTGGCGCTCCTCCAGATCATGAGCAAGGCGTGGTGCGAGAAGAACAACGTGCAGCGCGCGCAGGACTTCTCAGCCAAGGAGGAGACCTACGCCTCGCGCAACGCCAATGGGACGGGCCCCTACATGCTCACCTCGCGCGAGCCCGACGTGCGCAGCATCTTCAAGAGGAATCCCCAATGGTGGGGGAAGTTCGAGGGCAACGTCGACGAGATCGTCTACACGGTGGTCAAGTCGGACGCCACGCGCATGGCCGCACTCGCCGCGGGCGACCTCGACTTCGTCCTCGATCCGCCGAACCAGGACATCGAGAAGCTGCAGAAGGACCCGCGCATCCGCATCTACCGCGAGCCCGAGAACCTCGTCTTCTTCCTCGGCATGGACCAGTCGCGCGACAACTCCCCCTTTAAAGACCGGCGGGTCCGCATGGCTCTCTACCAGGCGATCGACACCGAGGCGATCAACCGCGTGACGATGCGCGGCCTCGCCGTGCCCTCGGCGCTGATCCTGCCCAATCCCGAGGCGGCCGGCGTGCCGAAGGAGCTCAACAAGCGTTTTCCCTACGATGTCGCCGCGGCCAAGCGCCTGCTCACCGAGGCCGGATATCCGAACGGCTTCTCCACCGAGGTCGATTGCCAGAACGTGCGCGAGAACGTGTGCACAGCGGTGGCGGGGATGCTCGCGCGCGTGGGCGTGAAGGTGAAGGTGAACTCGCTGCAGAACGCGCGCTTCTTCGCGAAAGGCCAGTCGCGCGATACGAGCTTCTATCTCCTCGGCTGGGGCGGCCCCAACACCGACGCGATGTTCACGCTGCAGCCGCTCCTCCATGGTCGCAACGCAAAGGGCGACGGCGACTACAACTGGGGCGACTATCGCGACGAGAAGATGGACACGCTCATCGACCAGGCGCGGGTCGAGATGGATCGGGGTAAGAGACAGACACTCATCAACGAGGCGCTCCGGATGCAGCACGAGAACGTGTACCACATCCCGCTGCACCGGCGGATGTCACCTTGGGCTTCGCGTGCGAACGTGGAGGTCGTGCATAGGCCGGATAGTTGGGTGGAGGTGGGGTGGGTGAAGGTGCGCTAGCAAATTTTACCGATCATTACCCACCCGATCAGGTAGGGTCCGGCGTTTGACTTAATGCCCTGCGGCGCCTAGGTTGGGTGTGCGGCCAGAGCTCGATAAGGAGGGCGCATGGTGCATCGATTCATCATCCTGGCCTTGCTGTGGTTCGCATCGGTCGCGCACGCCGGGGCGCTCTGGTTCGCGGATGCGCAAAGCATCCAGCGCATCGATACCGACACCAACGTCATCACGCAATCCATCCCGCAGTCGGGCGTGGTCGCGCTCGTGCTCGACCAGAAGGACGGCTCGCTCTGGGCGCTCACCGGCGGCCAGCTCCTCAAGTTCGACGCCAACGGCGCGAGGCTGCTCGCCGTCGACCTGAAGAGCCTCGCGAACAACTTCAACGCCGCGCGCCGCCTGGCACTCGACCCGAGCGACGACAGCATCTGGGTCGCGGGCGGCAACAACGCCTTCCACCTCGATTCCGCCGGCCGCACGCTCGCGAGCGTCGATTCGAATGCCGTGGTGCAGGACATCGCGCTCGCGCAGGACGAGTCGCTCTGGGTGCTCGGCCGCAACACGCTCTCGCGCTACTCCGTGCAAGGCGTGCTCCTCGGCAGCGCGGGACTCGCCGGCGGCATGCAGCAGGCCGCCTTCCTCGTGCTCGACGATGCCAACGCCGCGCTCTGGCTCGGCGGCTCGAAGAGCCTCTTCCAGATCGCGCCCACGCTTCCGCTCCAGACGAAGTTCACGATCGCGACGAGCGAAGTCGTGAGCGCGCTTTCCCTCGACGCCGGCACGGGCAACCTGTGGGTCGCGGGGCAATCGTCGCTCTTCGGCTTCACCAAGGACGGCGTCAACTTCGCGACGACCGACCTGGCGCAGCAGCACATCGGCAATTTCCAGGTGCTCGACTTCGACGCGCAGAGCCAGTCGCTGTGGCTGGGACACGAGAAGGGCATCAGCCGGTTCGGCGCCTCGGGGCAGCTCGTGATCACGCTGGGCGCGGCGGTCAAGGTGAGTGCCATCAGCGCGGCGCCTTCCGGCATCGTGCCGATCGTGACACTCGCGTCGCCCGCGAACGGCACGCTCACCCGCGACGCCTTCATGCCGATCCGCGTGCACTACGACGCGTCGTGCTTCGGGCAGCCGTGCGGTTTCCCCTCGAGCGTGTTCGCGGCCTACGTGCTGACGGCGACACTCGACGGACAGTCGATCGGAGGCACGTTCGTATTCGACCCGGCTACGAACGACGCGATCTTCACGCCCACCACACCCTACGCAGAAGGCGTACATACCCTCACCGTCTTCGTCACCGACAGCTCGGGACGGCGTTCGCAGGCGATCACCTCGCAGTTCACCGTCGATACCCTCGCGCCGCGCTTCGTGAACGTGTCGCCGGCCGACGGCTCGAACTTCACCAGCCCGAACATCACGCTGCAAGGCAGCATCGACGATCCCACGGGCCGCGTCGGGCTCGAGAGCTTCGGCGCCGCGACGATCTCGGGCGCGAACCCGCAAGGACAGTTATTCAGCTGGGGCATCGGGCTGGCACCCGGCACGAACTCGTTCCGCCTCACCGCGACTGATCCGGCCGGTAACGCCACGCCGCTCTCGCTCGCGTACAGCTTCAGCACGCTCACCCTGACGATCACGAGCCCCGCGAACGGCGCCACGACCGACGACAACAAGGTGACGGTCACGGGAACGTTCTCCGGAGCGGCCACCGCAACCGTCACGGTCAACAACATCGCCGCGGTCGTGAGCGGCAACACGTTCACCGCGGCGGACGTTCCCCTGCACGCGGGCAGCAACACGATCACCGTGATCGGCACGAGCCCGCAGGGCGCGACCGACACGAAGGTGATCACCGTCACCAGCGTCGCGCCGAGCATCACGCTCACCACACCCGCCAATGGCGCGGCCGTGGGCGGCGACAATGTGCTCGCCTCGGGCCAGATCCAGGCGCCGGCGGGATCCGGCGTGACGGTGAACGGCGTGATCGCCATCGTCGATGCGAACGGCAATTACTTTGCGAACGCGGTGCCGCTGCAGCCGGGCGCCAACACGCTCACCGCAACCGTGACCACGCCGAGCGGCAAGTCGGTGTCGGCGAGCATCACGGTGACGAGCGCCGGACCTTCTCCGGTGGTGATCACCGCCGATCCGCTGCAGGGGCCGGTGCCGCTCCGGGTCGGCTTCAAGTTCCAGAACCCCGCCGGCTTCGCGCTGACGAGCTTCTCCTTCAACCCGGGCGGAGCCGGCTCGCAGGTGGCCGCGGGTCCGGGCGAGTTCTTCGCATTCACGTACTCGCAGGCGGGCATCTACCAGGTGTCGGCCACACTCTTCGATAACGCGGGCAACTCCTTCCAGCAGTCGTTCGTGATCCAGGGACGCGATCCCGCGGAGATGGACGCGATGTTCCGTGCCCTCTGGAACGGCATGAACACCGCGCTCGTCGCGGGCGACAAGGCCAAGGCGATGACGTACCTCAGCCCCGGAGCGAAGGAGAAGTACGGTCCGGTGTTCGACAAGCTCATGCCCAACATGGCGGCGATCGTGGCCTCGTATTCGACGCTGCAGCGCGCATCGATCTCGGCGTACATCGCCGAATACGCCATCAACCGGACCATCAGTGGCGTGAACCGCATCTTCCTCATCGGCTTCGTCCAGGACGAGAACGGCGCCTGGGTGATCGACTCGATGTGAGGACGCTCGCGTGAAACCGCTTTCCTTGCTCATCGTCGTCGCGGCCCTCTCGGTCCATGCCGATCCGGGCACGTATTCAGCGAAGGAAATCCGCGGGCGCATCGTGGACGGCGTTTCGGGAGAGCCGCTCGCGGGCGTGATCGTCGTCGCGCAGTGGGAGCTCGTGCGCGAGGTGATTCCGGGAGTTATCAACAAGTCCTACGGAGACGTGCTGAAGACCGTCGAGGTCGTGAGCGGCGCGGACGGCGGCTACACCATCCCCGCGTGGGGGCCAATGCTGCGTCCCCCGCTCTTCCATCTCGAAGAGCTGGATCCGGCGCTCGAGCTCTTCAAGCCCGGCTACTACCCGCGGCACGTGACCAATCCGATTCGCGCCGGCTACAACCGCGATTCCGTGCGCGTGTCGCAGTGGGACGGCGCGACCCTCCCGCTGCGCAAGCTCACCGGCCAGCCGCAGGAATACCTGGAGGACAACGGGCAGATCAAGACCACGGTCAGGCTCCAGGGCACGCTCGAGGAATACGCCAACAAGCTCGCCACGCTGCAGGTGTACCTGCATTGGCAGAAGGAAAGCGACGACTGGAAGAATTTCCCGCGCATGGTCGCCGCGCTGGAAAAGGAGCGCGAGCGCCTGCTTGCCGCGGGCCTGGCCCCGAAATACCAGATCCAGAAAGCGAGAGAAAAATGAAACGACCTCGTTTCCCCGGCCTCCTCGCCACCGCCGCCCTCTGCTGGGCTCCTGGCGCGGGTGCGTACGAAATCAACACGCACGAGGCGATGTCGCTGAACGCCGCCCAGCAATCGCAGCTGGACGCCCGCATCCCGAACATCGGCGCCAACATGAAGCTGTCCTCGATCGGCAGCCTGCTTCCCGACGGCGGGGTGTACTTCTTCGGCTTGACGGCCTTCCAGAATGCGCGCTCGGTGTCCAACTGGATCGGCTTCGGATCGAGGGAGGAGGACAACTACTGTTGCCCGCCGCTGCGATTCCAGTACCACTTCTACAATCCGATCGCCGCACCCGGAAGCCGCGGCTACCTGGGCACCCTCACGGATTCGCGCGAATGGGGACTCGAGGCGACCGAGTTCATCACGCAGAGCTATTCCTACCGGGATGCGAGGGAGTATTTCTACCAGGGCCTCACCACCGCGAACGAGCGCGAGCGCA
>JBGOST010000201.1:0-5241 GCA_041476125.1 Usitatibacter sp.
CGCTACGTCGACAGGAGCAGAATTCCGTCCGTGCGCGCCGACACGGATCGCGACGAGCGCTGGAGCAATCTGCGCCCCCTCAGTCTAAGCTTCTGGTTGCAAGGCTTGCAGGAGAAGACTCCATGAAGATTCCCGATCGTCCCGCCCGCCCCCCCAGGAAGCCTTATCGCCGCCCGGTGATCCATGTCTATGGAAACATCCGCGCCATCACCCAGACCGTCGGCCCGAACGGCGTGATGGACGGCGGGGCGGCGGCGGGAATGATGATGACGCGTCCCTAGGAAATGTCCGCGAGCTATTCGGTGTGCGGCCTGGGCTTGCAAGCCAATGTGCCCTTGGCCGGGCTTAAGGGCCTGCCTGCGCCAAGGCATGTGGATCTGCGCGTCACGCTTGGATCCATGCCCGCGGATCTGGATGGCATTCCAGCCAACGCGGCGTGCGAATACTTCACCGAGCGCGACGAGCAGGGCCGGCCGACCCTGAGGGTGTCGCGGCTTATCGCAGGCCGGTACTACCGGCTCGCATACAGCGCCGGAATCACCGTCGTCGTCGATTCGAGCGGCGACGAGGTCTGGACGACGTGGGCGGATGGCGCGACCGAAGAGGAGGCGGTCTCGTACTTGCTGGGCTCCGCCCTGGGCTTTGTACTGCGCCTGCGCGGAGTGACCTGCCTGCACGCGAGCGCCATCGCCATCGGCGATCGGGCGATCGCCCTGGTGGGGCCTTCGGGCAGCGGAAAATCGTCGACCGCGGCGGGATTCGCCCGGCTGGGCCATGCGGTCCTGACCGACGACCTCGCCGCGCTATGCGACTCGGGCGATCGCATCAGGATCCAGCCGGCCCTGCCCCGCGTGTACCTTTGGCCGGAGTCGGCCCAGTCGATGTTCGGGTCGCCGGATTCGTTGCCGCGCATCACGCCGAATTGGGATAAGCGCCGCCTCGACCTCGTGGGTGAAGCGTTCCAGCGCGAGCCTCTGCCGCTCGCCGCGATCTACTTTCTCGCCGAAAGGACCTCCGGATGCGCTGCTCCAGTGATCGACGCGATGAGCCCGGCCGTGGCGCTGATCAATCTCGTAGCCGATAGCCATGCGTCGGAATTCGTCGACAGGCCGCAGCGCGCCCAGGAATTCGACGTGCTGGCGCGCCTTCTCCGGGATGTTCCGTCGCGGCGCGTGACGGCGAACGAAGACCTGTCGCGCATGCCGCAGCTGTGCGAAGCCATCGTGCGCGACTTCCACGCGATCGCCGCCGAGCCCGTTCCCGCCTAAAGCGAGCATGTACAGCATCAACAGCTACGGCGGCATGATCACCGACACGGTGCGCATGGACGCGTATGTGCGCGCGCTTCGCCAGGCGGTCAAGCCCGGCTCGGTGGTGTTGGATATCGGCACCGGAACCGGCATCTTCGCGTTGCTGGCCTGCCGGTTGGGCGCTCGTCGCGTCTATGCCGTGGAGCCCAGCGACGCCATCGACGTGGCGCGGGAGATCGCCCGCGCCAATGGATGCGCGGACTCGATCGAGTTCATCCAGGCCGTGTCCACTGAGATCGCGCTGCCGGAGCGCGCCGATGTGATCGTCTCCGACTTGCGGGGGGTGCTGCCGTTTTGCGAGCGCCACCTTCCTGCGATCGAGGATGCGAGGCGCCGCTTCCTCGCCCCCGGCGGAGTGCTCATCCCGCGGCGCGACACGCTGTGGCTCGCCTGTATCGAGGCGCCCGATGCCTATCGCCGCCTGGCGAAACCGTGGTCGGAGAACGCATACGGACTCGATATGCGCGCGGCGTTCAAGCTGGTCACCAACCAATGGGATCGCGCCAAGGTGAAGGCGGAGCAGGTCATTTCCGAGCCGCAGTGCTGGGGCAGCCTCGATTACACGAGGGTGGAGAATCCGGACCTCGCGTCCACGGTGAATTCGACCGTGACGCGTACGGGGACCGGCCACGGAATCTGCGCCTGGTTCGATGCCACGCTCGCCGACGGCATCGAATTCTCGAACGCGCCGGGCAAGCCCGAAGCGGTCTATGGCGCGGCCTTCTTTCCATGGCCGGAACCGGTGACCCTCGACGCCGGCGATGTAGTGTCCGTCACGTTGAAGGCCGACCTGGTGGGTCCCGAATACCTGTGGAGCTGGGATACGCGTGTCGTCGATCGCGGCGATCCTCCGCGGAGCAAGGCGGAATTCAAGCAATCGAGCTTCTTCGGCGCGCCGTTATCGCCCGCACGGCTGCACAAGCAGTCCGCGAGCCACGTGGCGACGCTCAACGACGACGGCCGCATCGACCAGCTGAGCCTGCAGATGATGGAGAGCGGCACGCCACTTGGCGAAATCGCGCGCCATCTCGCGCTGAAGTTTCCTTCCCGCTTCGCGCGGTGGCAAGACGCCTTGACGCACGTGGGCGAGCTCTCGGCGAGATACAGCCGCTAGCGGATGCGCGACAGCCTGCGACTCCTCGCGACGAAGCTGCGCGGCGCGGCGGCGCAAGCGCGCTCCATCCCGCGCGCCTTGCGCCTGGTGTGGGCCGCTTCGCGCGGCTGGACCTTGCTGTGGATCGCGCTGCTGGCCGCACAGGGCCTGTTGCCTGTGGCGGTGGTGTATCTCACGCGCGCGCTCGTCGACAGCCTGGTCGCCGCGGTCGCTTCGCCGGGAGAAGTGGGGCGCGTGGAGGCAACCTTCATTCTCGCGGCCGCGATGGGAGCGATCCTGCTGCTCGGCGAGCTGCTGCACGGCGCGGCCGAAGGGGTGCGCAACGTCCAGGCGAAGCGCGTCGAGAATCACATCAACGGGCTGGTGCACGAAAAATCCACGAGCGTCGATCTCGCGTTCTACGAGTCGCCCGACTATCACGATCACCTGCACCGCGCGCGGGCCGAGGCGAGCTTCCGCCCGGTGGCGTTGCTGGAGAACGCTGGCTCGCTCGCCCAGAACACGATCACGCTTCTCGCGATGGCCGCGGTGCTGGTTCCCTATGGGTGGTGGATCCCGCTCGCCCTTTTCGTAAGCACGCTGCCGGCGTTCGTCGTCGTCGTGCGCTTCGCCGTGACGCAGCACCGCTGGCGCCAGCGCACCACGCCGGACGAGCGGCGCGCCTCGTATCTCGATTGGCTCATGACGAGCGGCGAGACCGCGCCCGAGGTGCGGCTCTTCGGTCTGGGGCGCTATTTCCAGTCGGCATTCCAGGGCCTGCGCGCACGGCTGTTGCGCGAAGAGCTCCACATCGCCCGGGCGCAGGGCCTGTCGGAGCTTGCGGCCGGCGCCCTCGCCCTCCTCGTCACCGCCGCATGCCTGGCGTGGATGGCGTATCGCGCAATGCTGGGCGCGGCCACGCTTGGCGATCTCGCGCTCTTCTACCAGGCCTTCAGCCAGGGGCAGCGGTTGATGCGCTCGCTGCTGGGCAGTGTGGGCCACGTCTATTACAACCTGCTCTTCCTCGGCAACCTGTTCGCGTTCCTCGACCTCGAGGCGCGAGTCGTCGACCCTCTGCATCCGCACGCCGCGGCGCAGGCCGCAAGTCACGGCCTCGACGTCCGCTTCCGCGACGTGACGTTCCGCTATCCCGGGAGCGATCGCCGCGCGCTGGACGCTCTCGACCTGGCGATTCCCCCAGGCCAGATCGCGGCCGTGGTCGGCGCCAACGGCGCCGGCAAAAGCACGCTCATCAAGCTGCTATGCCGCTTCTACGATCCGCAGGATGGCGCGATCGAGATCGACGGCGCGGATATGCGCGACCTGACGCTCGCCGAGCTGCGCGGATTGATCACGGTCCTCTTCCAGGAACCCGTGCATTACAACGCCACGGTCGCCGAGAACATCGCGCTTGGCCCGACGGGCGCGACGGCGAGCCGGGCCGATATCGAGCGCGCGGCGCGCGCGGCCGGCGCGGACGAATTGGTCGCGCGCCTGCCGGCCGGTTACGAGACGCTCCTCGGGAAATGGTTCGAGGGGGGAGTGGAGCTCAGCACAGGGGAGTGGCAGCGCCTGGCACTCGCCCGCGCGTTCATGCGCCCGTCGCGCCTCATCATCCTCGACGAGCCGACGAGCGCCATGGATTCTTGGGCGGAGTCGGAGTGGATCCGCCGCTTTCGCTCCGTCGCCGCCGGCCGCACCGCCCTCCTCGTGACGCACCGATTCACGACTGCGATGCAGGCCGACGTGATCTACGTGATGAGCCAGGGGCGCGTCTCGGAGCGCGGCAGCCATGCCGAGCTCCTGCGGCAGGATGGCGCGTACGCGCAGTCGTGGAAGTCCCAGATGCGAGCCGAGCATGGCGTCCCGATGCGATGACCCGGGAATGAAGCGGGGCTTCAACGCCGAAGCGCAGCTGCTGCTCTGTTGCGCGCGCTTCGTCTTGGGACCGCGCGATAGAGAGCACCTCCTGCAACTGCTCGACTGCGGCGTCGACTGGGCCTATCTCGTCGAGACTGCGAGCGGGCACGGCTTGCTGCCGTTGCTCTACCGGCACTTGGACGCGCTGCCTGCCGGAGCGATTCCCAAGCCGGCCCTCGTCGAGCTGTGGGGTCGCCACGAGGCCACGTCGCGCCGCAACCACGCGCGGACGCAAGAGCTGCTGCATATCGTGCAGCTTTTCGACGAAAACGGGATCGACTCCCTGCCCTACAAAGGGCCCGCGCTCGCGGCCTCGCTTTACGGCGATGTGACGTTGCGCGAATTCGGGGACCTGGACATTCTGCTGCGACGACGCGACGTGCTGCGGGCAAAAAACGCGTTGGAGGGACTCGGCTATCGCGTGAAGCATGCCCTCGAGCCCGCGGTGGAAGCCGCATTCCTGCGTTCCTCCGCGCAGTATCACCTCGTGCTGGAGCATCCCGAGCACGGCTTGGTCGAGTTGCACTGGAAAACGGATCCGGACTTCCCCGTCGAGCGCGGCGGCGACGACGCGTGGTGGGCGGGCCTCGAGCGCGTGACGCTCGGTTCAGGACGGATCCGTTCGTTCTCCGACACGGAGCTCTTGCTGGTGCTGTGCCTGCACGGCACGAAGCACCACTGGGACTGCGTCGGCTGGCTGGTCGACGTCGCGGAGCTCATCCGGCGGCAAGATCGACTCGATTGGGGCTGGATCCACCACAAAGCGGCGAGCCTGGGTTGCGAGCGACGCGTGGCGCTGGGCTTGTACCTTGCGCAGCGCCTGCTCGATGCTCCGCTGCCCGAAGACGTGCGTGCCAGAATCGCCGCACGTCCCGAGCTCGAATCGCTCGCCGAACGTATCCTCGCGACCCTCTTCAC
>JBGOST010000202.1:0-5238 GCA_041476125.1 Usitatibacter sp.
AGTGGCATTGCCGCCCTTCCCTTGAGGTCGCCGTCCGGCATTCTCGGCGGCAAGGGGGGCGGGTCAACCGGTTTGGGCGAGGACCCCGCGCGGATTACACTGCGCGGCATGGAAATCCGCGCCGGTTTCGCCGCTACCGTGGGCAACACGCCGCTCATCCGGCTGGCGAAGCTTTCGGACGAGACCGGCTGCGAGATCCTCGGCAAGGCGGAGTTCCTCAATCCCGGCGGCTCGGTCAAGGACCGCGCGGCGCTGTACATCATCCAGGATGCCGAGCGCCGTGGAACGCTCAAGCCCGGCGGCACGGTGGTCGAGGGCACGGCGGGCAATACCGGCATCGGGCTTGCGCATATCTGCGCCGCGCGGGGCTATCGCTGCGTGATCGTGATCCCCGACAACCAGTCGCAGGAGAAGATGGACCTCCTCGCCGTCCTCGGCGCGGAGGTTCGTCCCGTTGCGCCCAAGCCCTACAAGGACCCCGACAACTACCAGAAGATCGCGGGCCGGTTGGCGCAAGCCACGCCCAACGCCATCTGGGCGAACCAGTTCGACAATGTGGTGAATCGACAGGCGCACTACGAGACGACGGGACCGGAAATCTGGCGCGATACGCAGGGGAAGATCGACGCGTTCGTGAGCGCGGTGGGAACGGGCGGCACGCTCGCGGGAACCGCGCGCTATCTCAAGGAACAGAAGCCGCAAGTGAAGATCGTGCTGGCCGACCCCCACGGCAGCGCGCTCTACAGCTGGAAGAAGACGGGAAAGCTCGAAGCCCAGGGAAGCTCGATCACCGAGGGCATCGGAACCACGCGCATCACCGCCAATTTCGAGGGCGCGCCGGTCGACGACGCGGTGCGCGTGAGCGACCAGGAGGCGGTCTCGATGGTCTATCGCCTGCTGCGCGAGGAGGGGCTCTACCTGGGCGGATCGACCGGGATCAACGTCGCCGCGGCGGTGCAGCTCGCCCGGGAGCTCGGTCCTGGGCACACGATCGTCACCCTCCTCTGCGACCGCGGCTCGCTATATTTCAAACGTCTTTTCAATCCCGCCTGGCTCGCGGAAAAAGGGCTTTCCCCGGGCGTAAACTAGCTCCCAGAGCCGCGCCAAAGCGGACGATTGCGAGGGAGCTTTCACGATGTATGCGTGCCCGTGGTGCGAGCGCAAGACCTTTTCGTTCTGGCAGAAGCAGAAGCTGGGGCCCAACACCACCATCCCCTGCACGGGATGCAAGCGGCGCGTGAGCGTTCCCTGGGGGCGCGCCCACATGGCCGCGCTGCCGATGTTCCTCCTCGCGCTCGCGGGCCTGTGGCTCGTGGGTGACGCCTCCGGTTCGAAGGTGTTCGCGCTGGCGGGCGCTTTCTGCGGCGTGGTCATCGGCGTGATGATCATGATGCCGCTCTACCACCGCTACGTTCCGCTGGTGCGCCCCGAACGCTGAACCGGCATTACCCGCAGATTCCCGTCCAGCCGCAGGCGCTGCAGAAGTCGCAGCCGTCCCTGCGGATCACCGTGTAGTTGCCGCATTCGCGGCAACGCGCGCCCTTCATCAACGCCGGCTCGTCTTCGTCGCGCGGAGACTCGAGGATGCCCATCTCGCGCGTGGGATAGCCGCGCTCGTCGAGCACGCCCAGCATCGCGTAGCGGTGGATCACGAGGCGCGCCATGTACGCCACCGTCGAGGGCCAGTTCTGCTGGCGGCGCTCGCCCGGGACGAACGCCATGAAGTCGCCGAGGGGCTCGGAATAGTCCGTGAGCTTGCGCAGCTTCATGCCGATCCAGGCCGGATAGACCACGCGCATGTCGAGCGAGAGGATGCGCGTGAGCCCGTCGAGCGCCCTCGGATAGTGTCCCGAGAGCCAGATCGAATACGGGCGCGTGGTGCCGTCGGGAAGCTGGACTTCCTTCAACCCGAGGACGAACTCGTCTCCCGAGGCGGGATTCACCACGTCCACGGTCCACGACAGCGTGCCGTCGGTTCCGGTGCGCGGCTCGTCGACGCTGAACATGTGGTCCAGCACCGGCGTGCGCGAGTGCGAGTCGAACACCTTCAGCTGCTCGCAGCGCCAGCGCACCACCTGCGCCATCGCGGAAACCACCCCCGGGACGCGGCGCTTCTCGCCGTGCGGAGGGAAGCGCATGTCGAATGCGTCGTCGCCGACCGTGCTCGCGAGCGCATCGAGCTTCATCTTGAGCCACTCGCGGTCGTCGGCGCGCATGTCCATCGACAGCGTCTTGGCGACCGCGCCCAGGCCGCGCGGCTGCTCGGCGCCGTTCACCCACACCTCGAACGGAAACGCCCTTCCCGCTTCCTCGACCTGTCCGACGAAGAGCGCGAAACGGCCGAAGGGAGACTCGATCATGTAGGTCCACGCGAGGTTGCCCTCGGGCATCTCGGGGCGCCCCGGCCAGCGCAGGCTGGTGAGCACCGGCTGCGGCAGCGACTTGATGGAGAGCCGGCGGTTGGCGCCGTCTGCCGTCAACGCAATGCTGTCCTTCGCCGCATCCGGCGTGAGCACCGCTCCCAGCACGCTGTTGGGACGGTAGGTCGCCAGCCCCTTCAGGCCCGCTCTCCAGGCCTTCATGTAGAGGCCCTCGAACCGGGCGTAGGGATAGTCCTCGGCGACGTTCACCGTCTTCGAGATGCTGGTGTCGACGAAAGGCGCGACGGCGGCCACCATTTCCTGGTGCGCGTCCGCGGAGATCTCGAGGGCGGTCACGAAATAGTCCGGCAGCCGCGCCTCCTCGCCGAACATGTGGCGGTAGAGGCGCCAGGCATGGTCCTCGACGCGGAAGTCCTTGTGCGTGCCGTCGGCCATGCGCTTCTTGCGCGTGTACGTCCACGAGAACGGCGGCTCGATACCGTTGGAGGCGTTGTCGGCGAAGGCGAGGCTGCTGGTGCCGGTGGGCGCGATCGCAAGCAGGTGCGAATTGCGAATCCCGTGCTGGCGGATGCGATCCTTGATCTCGTTGGGCAGGCGCGAGGCGAAATTCCCTCCCGAGAGATAGAGGTCCTTGTTGAACATCGGAAAGGCGCCGCGCTCGATCGCGAGATCGATCGAAGCCATGTAGGCGCGATCACGCATGAATTCGCTGATCCGCGCGGCCATGCCGCGAGCCTTTTCTGTGTCGTAGCGCAGGCGAAGCATCGCAAGGGCGTCACCCAATCCGGTGTAACCCAATCCGACGCGCCTCTTCGCGCGCGACTCTTCGTCCTGCTGCTTGAGGGGCCACGGCGTGGCGTCGAGCACGTTGTCGAGCATGCGCACGGCGACCTCGACCACGCCGGCAAACGCATCCATGTCGAAGCGCGCGCTCTCGGTGAAGGGATCGTGGACGAATCGCGTGAGATCGATGGATCCGAGGCAGCAACAGCCGTACGCGGGCAGGAATTCCTCGGCGCACGGGTTGGAGGCCTCGAGGGTTTCGCAGTAATTGAGGTTGTTGTCGCGATTCACCCGATCGAGAAACAGCACGCCCGGCTCCGCGTGGTCGTAGGTGGAGCGCATGATCTGGTCCCACAGCTCGCGCGCGCGAACCTTGCGATAGACCCACAGCCCATCGCCGCGCTGGTAGGCCCCGGCCTCCTTCACGTCGGCTGCGGGCTCGGCCTTGTGCACGAGCTCGATCTCCCCGCCCGCTTCCACCGCTTTCATGAATGAGTCGAGGACGCCCACCGACACGTTGAAGTTGGTGAGCTCGCCCGTGTCCTTGGCGTGGATGAAGCGCTCGATGTCGGGATGGTCGCATCTGAGCACGCCCATCTGCGCGCCGCGGCGCGCCCCCGCGCTCTCGACCGTCTCGCACGACTGGTCGAAGACGCGCATGTACGACACCGGCCCGCTTGCCCGCGAATGGGTCCCGCGCACGAGCGCGCCCTCGGGGCGGATCGAGGAGAAGTCATAGCCCACGCCGCCGCCGCGGCGCATCGTCTCCGCGGCCTCCGCGAGCGCGGTGTAGATGCCGGGCCGGCCATCGACCACCTCGGTGATCGAGTCTCCCACGGGCTGCACGAAGCAATTGATGAGCGTGGCGGTGAGCGAGGTCCCCGCGGCGGAGTTGATGCGGCCCGCGGGAATGAAGCCGCGTTCCTGGGCTTCCACGAAGCGCGCTTCCCAGTGCGCGCGCCGGGCTTCGGGCTCGATCGCGGCGAGCGCGCGCGCCACGCGAGCGCGAACCTGCGCGGCCGTGGTCTCGCCGTCCTTGGCGTATTTCTCGAGCAGCACGTCGCGCGAGATCGCCTGCTCGGGGAGGCTCTCGCGGGTGCGCGCTGTCTTGAGGGTCTGTGCCATGATTCCCATTTTACTTGGAGACGCGCATGACGCGTGAAGTTGCGACTCTCGCCGGGGGTTGTTTCTGGTGCCTCGAGGCGGTGTTCGACCAGCTCCAGGGCGTCGAATCGGTCGAGTCCGGCTACATGGGCGGCAAGACGCCCAAACCCACCTACGAGGAGGTCTGCGGCGGGAGCTCGGGACATGCCGAGGTGGTGCAGGTGACTTTCGACCCCGCGGTCCTGTCCTACGAGGACCTCCTCGCCGTCTTCTTCACCATCCACGACCCGACCACGCTGAACCGCCAGGGCAACGACGCCGGCACCCAGTACCGCTCGGCGATCTTCTACCACTCGCCCGAGCAGAAGCGCACCTGCGAGCAGGTGGTGGCGAACCTCGCGAAAGGCAAGCTTTTTCCGGCTCCGATCGTGACCGAGATCGCCCCCGCGTCGCAGTTCCACCTGGCCGAGACCTATCACCAGGAGTACTACCAGAGGGTCGGCGGCTCAAATCCCTACTGCAGCTACGTGATCGATCCCAAGGTGGCCAAGTTCCGCAAGAAGTACTTCGACCGCCTGAAGAAATAGCGACGTTATGGCAGACTCGGCCGATGGAGGAGCAGACAAAGGGGTGCGTGCTTTTCGCCGACGTGAGCGGCAGCACCAAGCTATGCGAATCGGTCGGCGACACCGCGGCGCACGCGGCCATCGACCTGTGCGTGAAGCTCTTCCGCGCGCTCACCGAGCAGCACGGCGGGCGCGTGGTGAAGACGATCGGCGACGAGGTGATGGCGATCATCCCCGACGCCGGCGCGGCGGGCAAGGCGGCGGTGGACATCCAGCTTGGAGTCAACGACATGGCGCCCATCGAGAAGGTGCAGCTCGGCGTTCGCATCGGCCTGCACCATGGGCTCCTCGTCGAGCGTGACGGCGACGTCTTCGGCGACACGGTGAGCCTCGCGGCGCGCCTG
>JBGOST010000203.1:0-5227 GCA_041476125.1 Usitatibacter sp.
ATCCACCAGAAGGCGTTCGCGGGCCAGACCTTCGATCGCACCGTGCACAAGGGAGACTTGACCGGCATCGAGATCATCAACCGCCTCGCCGAGCAGGTGTGGGTGGCGGGCGTCGATCGCCTCGAGGAGCATCGCGCGGTTGAGATGGTGAAGTCCGCCGACGGCCGAACGCTCGCCGGCGTGGTGATGATCGACATTCGCGAGGGCGACTTCGTCTTCGTGCAGGCGAAAAGCGTGCTGCTCGCCACCGGCGGCGGCCCCACGATGTACCGCTTCCACACGCCCTCGGGCGACAAGAGCTGCGACGGGATGGCGATGGCGTTGCGCGCGGGCCTCACGCTGCGCGACATGGAGATGGTGCAGTTCCATCCCACGGGCCTGCTCGCGGGCGCGGGCACGCGCATGACCGGCACCGTTCTCGAGGAGGGGCTGCGCGGCTCCGGAGGCTACCTCCTGAATGGCGCGAAAGCGCGCTTCATGGACAGCTACGATCCGCGCGCCGAGCGCGCCACGCGCGACATCGTCTGCCGCGCGATGATGACCGAGATGCGCGCGGGGCGTGCCTCTCCCAATGGCGGTCTCTACATCGCGATGGCGCACCTGGGACAAGCCAACGTGCGCGCGAAGTACTAGCGCATGGACGAGCGCTGCGCCGAATGCGGCTTCGATCTCGCCGGCGGGCTCGTCGAAGTCGTTCCGACGGCGCACTACATGATGGGCGGGGTCGAGTTCGCCGCTGACGGGCGCACGGCGATCGAGGGCCTCTTCGCCGCGGGCGAGGACACGGGTGGCGTGCACGGCGCCAATCGGCTCGGCGGAAACGGTGTGGCCAATTCGACCGTGTTCGGCGCGATCGCCGGGGATGCGATGGCGCAGTGGACCTTGCACGCCGGTGAATGGCGCGATCCTACGGAGGATGCGCTGGCGGCAGCCGAGACGCGCGCGCGCCATCCGATCGGCAAGAGAGCCGGCGACATCGAGCCCATCCGCGAAGCGCTCTACGACCTCATGTGGAGCGACGTCGGCATCCTTCGCGATGCCGAGGGCCTCGCGCGCGCGGCCTTAGGGCTGGAGGAATTGCGCGCGCGGCTGCGCGAAACCGGCATCTCCGGCGACGACCTTCGCTACAATCTGAGCTGGCATGATTGGCTCAATCTCGACAGCTTGATCGCCGTGAGCGAATCGATCCGCTCGGCGGCCACGGCGCGCACCGATTCGCGGGGCGCGCATTTTCGCGTCGACTTTCCCGAGACCGGAGATCTTTCGACCTCCCAATTCTCGCGCGTTCGATTTTCTCCCTCCCCCTTGGGGGAGGGCCGGGGAGAGGGTCACTGCGACATCTCGTGGAAGCCGGTTCAATTCACGCGCGTGCGTCCCGGGCAGTCGCTTCTCACCCCATGAGCGCCGCGCCGATTTCCGCTTCCGAGCTCGAGCGCCTCATGCAAGCGGCGCTGGTGCGCTCGGGCGCCACCGCGACGATGGCGGCGGCCACGGCGCGCGCGCTCGCCGCCGCGGAGATGGAAGGCATCGTGTCGCACGGCGCATCACGCATTCCCCAGTACTGCGGGCACCTGCGGAATGGGCGCGCCAGAGGCTCGGCGGTCGCAGTTGTAGGCCGCGACTCGAAAGCCGCGTGCCTCGTCGACGCGAAGCAGGGGCTCGCGTTCGAAGCGTGCGCGCTCGCGGGACGCGAGGCGATCCGGCGCGCGAAGGAATTCGGCGTGGCCTACGTCGCGGTCACCAACAGCAACCACTTCGGCGTGACCGCGTATCACCTCGAAGCGGTGGCCGAGGCGGGCCTCGTCGGAATCGCATTCGGCAATTCCCCGGCGGCGATGCCGGCGTGGGGCGGCAAGAGGGCGCTCTTCGGCACCAATCCCGTGGCGGCCGCGTTCCCGCGCCGGTCGGCGGCCCCGCTCGTGATCGACCTGTCGCTCTCCGCGGTGGCGCGCGGCAAGATCATGGTCGCCGCGCGCGACGGCAAGCCGATTCCCGAAGGCTGGGCGATCGACAAGAATGGAGCGCCGACCACCGATGCGCGCGCCGCGCTCGAGGGCAGCATGTTGCCCGCGGGCGGAGTGAAGGGCGCGATGCTGGCACTCACGGTCGAGCTCCTCGTGTGCGCTTTGTCGGGCGCGGCGTTCGGTTTCGAATCCGACAGCTTCTTCACCGAGGAAGGGCGGCCGACGCGGATCGGCCAGGCCCTCATCGCCATCGATCCCGCAGCGCTCGCCGGCAACGACGTCTATTTCGAGCGCGTCGAGACGCTCATCGCCGCGATGTCGGAAGAGCCCGAGGTGCGGCTGCCCGGCGAACGGCGGCTGCGCAACCGGCAGCAGGCGCAGCGCGACGGCCTGCTCATTCCCGCCGAGCTCATGGCGAAGATTCGCGATCTTGCAGGGGAGGCGACCAATGCCTGAAGGAGGATTGCACGTGGAGGCATTCCAGGCGTGCCTGCGCGCGCCCTTCGCCACGCTCGGGATCACCGCCACCGACACCCACGTGACCGGGATTCGCTTTCTCGCGCCCTCGACCGCGGCGCGCGCGCCGAAGCGCAACACGATCGCGCATCTCGCCTGCGTGCAGATCCAGTCGTATCTCGAAGACCCCGCGTTCGAGTTCGACCTGCCGCTCAAGCTCTCCAGCACGCGCCACCGCCTCGCGGTGTGGGAGGCGATGCAGCGCATCCCGTCCGGTGCGACGCGCACCTACGGCGACCTCGCGCGCGAGCTGCGCTCCTCCGCGCGCGCGGTGGGCGGGGCGTGCGGCGCCAATCCCGTGCCGGTCGTCGTTCCGTGCCATCGCGTCATCGCGGCCGGGGGTGCCATCGGCGGCTTCATGGGCGCGAAGAGCGAGGGCTTCGAGCTCGCGATCAAGCGCTGGCTGCTGGAGCATGAAGGCGCTATCTAGCGCGAACGCGAAGGCCCTCGACCGGTTCGCCGACGGCCTGTGGCTCAACGACGGCCTCGCCCGCAACACGCTCGAAAGCTATCGCCGCGACGTCGCACAGTTCGCCGCCTGGCTCGATGAGGCGCACGGCAAGCCGCTCCTCGAAGCGGGGCCGGCGGACTTGCAGCGCCACCTCGCCTGGCAGGTGGAGAAAAAGCGCGCCGCGCCGCGCACCACCGGGCGCCTCATTTCCGCGCTGCGGCGCTTCTTCCAGTTCGCGGTGCGCGAAGGCCTGCGCAAGGACGACCCCGCGGCCGATCTCGATTCTCCCAAGCTGCCGCGCTCGCTTCCCAAGTCGCTTTCCGAGGCGCAAGTCGAGGCGTTGCTCGAAGCGCCCGACGTCGCCACGGCGCTGGGACTGCGCGACCGCGCGATGCTCGAAACGCTCTACGCGAGCGGGCTGCGCGTCTCCGAGCTGGTGACACTCAAGACCGTCCAGGTGAGCCTCGACATGAACGTCGTGCGCATCCTCGGCAAGGGCGCGAAGGAACGCCTCACGCCGCTGGGAGAAGAAGCGGCGGCGTGGATCGCGCGCTACCAAGGCGAGGCGCGGCCCGAGCTGCTCTCGGGGCGCAAGTCCGATGCGCTGTTCGTCACCACGCGCGGTGGGCCGATGACGCGCCAGGCGTTCTGGTCGCTGGTGAAGCGCTGCGCCGCGCAAGCCGGAATCGCGCAGTCGATCTCGCCGCACACGCTGCGCCACGCGTTCGCCACGCACCTCATCAATCACGGGGCGGATTTGCGCGTGGTGCAGCTCCTGCTCGGCCACGCCGACATCTCCACCACGCAGATCTACACGCACGTCGCGCGCGAGCGGTTGAAGGCGCTGCACCGCAAGCACCACCCGCGCGGATGATCGATACCGCGCACCTCTCGCCGTGGCTGTTCGTGGTCGCGCCGGCCATCATCATGGTGGCGTACACGGTGTTCGGCCTGAGCGGCTTCGGCTCGACCGTCATTTCGGTGCCGATCCTCGCGCATTTCCTTCCGGTTTCGTACCTCGTGCCGCTGATGGCGCTGCTCGATCTCGCCTCCGCGGTCCGCGTCGGCGCCACCGGCCGCGAGCACGTCTCGAAACCGGAATTGAAACGACTGGTGCCGTACATGTTCGCGGGCTTCGTCATCGGCGCGACGGTGCTGGTCGGAGTGCCCGATACCTACCTGCGCGCGGCACTCGGGACCTTCGCGGCCGTGATCGGGATCTACAGCATCATGAATCCCACCCTGACCCGCACGATCTCGCGCTGGTGGGCAGTGCCGGCGGGAATCGTGGGCGGGGCGGTCGCGACCGTTTTCGGCGCGGGCGGTCCGATCTACTCCGTGTATCTATCCGGGCGGTTGCGCGACAAGAGCGAGATTCGCGCGACCATCTCGAGCCTCATCTCCATTTCCGCGTTCACTCGCGCCGCCATCTACGCGCTGACGGGGCTGCTGCTGCACATGACGATCTTCGCGGGCGCGGCCCTGCTTTCGCCGTTCGTGTGGCTCGGGTTGAAGCTGGGACACCGCATCCACGTGGGACTCACCCAGGAGCAGATGCGCCGCGCCGTGGGCGCGCTCCTGGTGTTCACCGGCACGAGCCTGCTCCTGAGGACGTTCCTGTGACGGCCACGCCGGCCACGCTCTTCCTCGCCGAGTACAAGGTCGCGTTCACCGAGCACTTCTTCGAATACGTCGAGCACGGCGGCACGGCGCACACCTCGAGCGCGCTCGGTGTTCCCGAGCACGAGGTGGTGAAGACCCTCATCATGGAGACCGAGAGCGGCGATCCGGTGGTGGTCCTCATGCACGGCGACCGCAAGGTCTCGACCAGGGAGCTTGCGCGCCAGGCCGGGGTAAAGCGCGTCTTCCCGTGCAAGCCCGAGGGGGCGCAGCGCCACTCGGGCTACCTCATCGGCGGAACGTCGCCCTTCGGGACGCGCCGCGCGATGCCGGTGTACCTCGAGCGCTCGGTCCTCGCGCTGCCGCGCATCTACATCAACGGCGGGCGGCGCGGCTACTTGCTGGGCATGGAGTCCGCCGAGCTCGCGAGGGTGCTCAAGCCGGTCCTTGTTGACGTCGCGCTGGAGGAGTAACCTCGCGCCCGTAGCGCCGCGAGCGCAAAACCAGGGGAGGCGCGCATGAGCACCAACGCTGTCCAGCAACCGGCTGCGGGTGACGATCTGAGGCTCGCGCAACCGTCGAAGGTGCATCCCGCCGGCGCCGGGGTGACGTGGATCTCCGAGGGCTGGAAGCTCTTCACGAAGGCGCCGCTGATGTGGATCGTGGCGCTCATCAT
>JBGOST010000204.1:0-5218 GCA_041476125.1 Usitatibacter sp.
CTCAACCTGCTCGGCCGCCTGCGGCGTGAGCTCGGTATGTCGTTGCTGTTCGTGACGCACGATCTCGCCGCGGCCCGCCTCGTCGCGGATCGCATCGCGGTGATGTACCTGGGACGCATCGTCGAGATCGCGGCCACGCGCCTGCTCTTCGACCGGCCCCTGCATCCCTACACGCGAATGCTGGAGAGCGCGATCCCCGACATCAGCATGTCGGGCAAGCCGCGCATTCCCGTCGCCGGCGAGGTTCCCAACCCGCTGAACCCGCCGCCGGGTTGCACCTTCAACCCGCGCTGCCCGCACGCGCGCGAAAAATGCCGCGAGGTGCGCCCGGAGCTGCTGCCCTTCGAGGGCGCGTCCGTCGCCTGCCATGGAATCCACGAGGGATGGATTCCGATCCACGTGGCGCGAACCACGGGCTCTACGACGCCATCGGCGTGAGCGCGATCCGCGCCGGCGCGTTGCGGCACGCAGCGGTGGTCGTGGTGGTGTCTGCGGCGATCGCGCTGGCGATGGGGCTCATCCGGCCGCTGTTCGACAAGCCGGTGAGCTGGGACGCAACCCACGTCTACCTGCCGATGGCGCACTCCGTCATTTCCGACGGGTGGGCGTTCATGCAGCGCCCCGCCTCGCTCATGACCGCACCGCTCGCCTATGTGTACCCCGCGCTCCTCGGCGCCGGCGAGGTCACTGTCCGGTGGGCGAACGTCGCCACCTTCGGCGCGGTCATCGCGCTCGCTTTCCTCGCCGTGCGCCGCGCGCATTCCCTGCGCGCCGCGATCGCCGTGGCTTTCATGCTCGCGGTCTCGCCGACGCTCCGGCCCTTCGTGTGCGACATCCTCACCGAGCCGCCCTTCTTCTTCCTGATGACCGTGTGGGCGCTGGCGGTGGCGCAGGTGGCGGCGCCTGCGACGACCCTCACCCCGGCCGCACCCTCACCCCGACCGCACCCTCACCCCGACCCTCTCCCAAGGGAGAGGGAGAAAAGGGGAGAGGGAGGAAAGGGGAGAGGGAGAAATGTCGCGTGGGTGATCGTCGGAGGAGTGGCGCTGGGGTTGGCCACCCTCACGCGGCCTGCGGTGATGTATTTCGCGCCGGCGATGACGGTCGTGCTCGGCTGGTGGTGGTGGAGGGTGAGGCGACGCGGGCTCGCGCCGGACGATGAACGACACTCCGTGGGCCCGCTCGCGGCGATGCACGCGGTCGCGCTCGCCATCGGCGCGGCGTGGGTCGTGCGCAACGCGCTCGCCTTCGGATATCCGGGGATCGCCACCGGCGCGGGCGCCGCGCTCTGGTTCGGCGGCAATCCGCTGGTGGATGGATACGACGCCGTCTATTTCGGCATGGACTTCGACTCCGGCATCGTCCAGGAGAGCGAAAGCCACCTGGACATCGCCGGCGATCGCAACCTGCGCGCCGCGGCGTGGCTCGAATTCCGCGACACCCCGATCGCGGTCCTCGCGCAAATGTTCTTCCGCAAGACGGCCGCGTTCCTCTTCGTCTCCTCGGCCGAGTACGCCGACCTCCCCCTCGCCTTCCTGCGCGCCTGGCGGATCGCCCTCGTCGCGCTCGCCGTGCTGGCGATCGCCTTTCGCCGCCGCTCCGTGTTCGTCGCAACCCTGGCCGCGCTCGTCGCATACATGGTCGTGGTGCACATTCCAGTCATGTACAACCTGCGCTACAGCGTCGGCGCGATCGACATCCCGCTCACGCTGCTCGCGGCGATCGGCCTCGCCGAAGCCGCGGGCTCGGCGAAGCGGGCCGCTCTCGCCATCGCCGCCGTGGCGATCGGCGTGGGCTTCGGACTCGCGGAAGTCGCGCGCGCGGCTCCGCGCTCGCCCATGCCCGAGCGCATCGCGCACGAGGTAGTGTGGATCCGCAATGTCGATTCCGCCTTCGACGTCGGGCCGGGGACCGCGCCCGTGGAGATCCCGATCGACAAGAATCCAGGCACGCTCGCCTGGGACCTCTCGATGACGGAACTGGACCTTGCCGTGGTGCCGCTCGCCCGTTCGCAAGGCTGCGGCTGGATGCGGCTGCGCTACCGCACGCCCCAGGAGACGGACTTCGCGCCGAGGCGCATGGCGCGAATCCCGATCAAAGCCGACGGCCGGATGCGCAAGCTCGTCATCGGCACCTCGTATCCGCTCTTCCTGCGGGGCGAAGGCGTGGTGCGGATGGAGTTCGAATGCGTCGCACCCGCCCGCGTCGAAATAGGCAAAATGGCGATCATCGTGTCCCAGCGCCAGCGCCACTACCTCGACCTCCTCAACCGGCAACGAAGAGCCGAAGGCCGCCCATGACCGCAATCCATCTCGCGCTGACCCTCGCCTGCGTCCTGGCGATCGCAGCCGGCCAGATCCTCTTCAAGCTGTCGGCGCGCGCGGCAGCGGGTTCCGCAGGCCTGCCGTGGGACTTCCTCAACTGGTACCTCTTCGCCGCGCTGGCGCTCTATGGCGCCGCGACGTTCCTCTGGGTGTGGCTGCTGAAGACGCTGCCGCTCAACGTCGCCTATCCCTTCGTCGGGCTCGCGTTCGTCCTCGTGCCGCTGATGGGCGCCTTCTTCCTCGGCGAATCGCTCGATTGGCGGCACCTGGCGGGCGGGGCGCTCATCGCGGTGGGCGTGGCCGTCGCTTCGTGGCGATGAGCGTGGCGCGCGCGCTGCGAATCGCCGCCGTCATTCCCTGCTATCGCGTCCGGGAGCACATCCTCGGCGTGCTCGCCGGCATCGGCCCCGAGGTCGACGCGGTCTATGTCGTGGACGACGCGTGCCCCGAGGCGACGGGCGAGCACGTGAGCGCGAACTGCACCGACAAGCGCGTGCGCGTGATCCGCAACGAGGAGAACCTCGGCGTGGGGGGCGCCACGATGCGCGGCTACCGCTCGGCGATGGATGAGGGCATGGACATCCTCGTGAAGCTCGACGGCGACGGCCAGATGGACCCGGTGCGCATCCCGTCGCTCGCGCGCCCGATCCTCGCCGGCGAGGCCGACTACGCCAAGGGCAACCGCTTCTTCGACCTGGAGGACGCGGCCCGGATGCCGCTGGTGCGCCTCGTCGGCAACTCGCTCCTGTCGCTCGTCAACAAGATGGCGAGCGGCTACTGGGACGTGATGGACCCGACCAACGGGTTCACGGCCCTGCACGCCTCGGTGTGCCGCGCGCTGCCGCTGGAGAAGATCTCGCGCGACTATTTCTTCGAAAGCGACATGCTGTTTCGCCTCGCCACGCTGCGCGCGGTCGTGGTCGACGTGCCGATGCCCGCCCAGTACGGCAACGAGAAGAGCAACCTTCGCGTCGGGCGCGCGGCGGCGACCTTTCCGGGGCGCTTCCTGCTGCGCACCTTCAAGCGCTACTTCTACTGCTATTTCCTGCGCGACTTCAACGCCGGGACCGCGCAGTTCGTGATCGGATCCGCCCTCGCCCTGGGCGGGGCGATCTTCGGCGGCGTGCACTGGCTGGAGAGCATCGAGACCGGCATCCCCGCCACGAGCGGCACGATCATGCTCGCCGCGCTGCCGGTCCTCCTCGGGGGCCACCTGCTCATCTCCGCGTTGAACTACGACATCGCGAACGTTCCGCGCCGGCCGCTGCACCCGCAGCTCCTCCCGGCCGCGGGCGAACGCGGCGCTTGAATCGCAATCCAACGTCGAGCCCCCTGGAAGGAGCGCGCCGATGAAGCAGGAAGACATTTCGGGAATGCCCACCGCCGAGCTCGACGCCCTCATCGCGATGGCGGCCAAGGAGCGCACCAAGCGATCGGAGGCCTTCCCCGCCGAGGCGCCCAAGGAATTCGACGCGACCTTCAACCCCGCCTGGTCGGTGTTCCTCGCCGGCGAGAACACCATCGTGCAGGTGAAGCACCTCGGCCACGGGTGGATCGCGATCGCCATTCCGCCCGTGGAGCGCGCGCACCTGGCGAGCCTGTTGCTGCATCATTCGCTCATCGCCTCGAAGGGCGGGGCGCCAACCCAGGGTCCCGCGGCGATGCTTCCCAGCGCCGGCGGCGGAACCGTTCACTAGAAGAGGCGGCAATGCACGACGAAAAGATCAAGGTGAAGATGGAAAACGGCCAGATGCTCGACGTGGTCGTCTACAACAAGCGCGCCGACAGCATCACCGTGGTCCTCGGCGAGGGTGTGCACAACGTGAAGTGCGACCTGCGGCCGACGCGCAACGGCCTGGCCTATGTCGGCAGCGTGATGGGCCGCGAGATCGTCTACGAGCGCAGCCGCGAGCAGGTGCAGGCCGACATCAACCGCCTCAACCCCTCGATGCACGCGCCGAAGCGCAGGTAGCCTCAGGGCCGCGCGAGGCGCATGCGAAACGACCCCGCCTTGGGACCCTCGCCGATCGCGTCATAGGGCGCCGCGTCTTCGGGCGGCGGATCGAAGCGCTCGAATCCGAGGGCGCGATAGACGCGCTCGGCGCGTGAGTTCCAGTCGCGAACGATGAGCCAGACGCAGGAAGCCCCCGCCCCGAAGGCGCGTTCGTTGAACCGGCGCAGCGCCGCGCTCCCGGTGCCGCGCTCCTTGTCCGCGACCGCGATCCTCTTCACGTAGAAGCCGGCATCGCGCGCGCGGCAATCGAAGGCGATGAGGTAGCCCGCGCTCTCGCCGTCCCTCTCGATGATCCAATGCTCCCGCGCGTTCTCGCCGGCGATCGCGGCAAGATGCTCCGCGTCGCTCCACTGGCCGATGAAGTCGCGCGTGTCGGGATGGCCCTCGAGCGCGGTGATGAAGCCGAGGTCTTCGGGACGACTCGGGCGCAGGCGAATTAATGGCTTCAAAGCGACCCTCTCCCCGGCCCTCCGCCCTTGAATCGCTGCCCCAGAGGGGACCCCGGGGGAGGGACGCTTTTAGCTCCCCAGCCCGCGCGACATGATCACGGCGAACACCTGGATCAGCGAGGCCAAGTGGATCTCCGTCATGACCAGGCGGCGGACCCTGCGATGTTCTTCGGCAGGAACCTGCCAGGCCGCGTCATGGTCGAGCGCGCGCCGCCACTGGATGTAGGTGAGCGTGGGCTTGATCGAGATGATGGCGACGGCGATGAAGAGGCCGATCTTCACGTAGATCGGCCACGCCTCGAAGTAGAAGTCGGCGCCCTTCGCCCCGTAGATGGCGCGCAGGAGGCCGGTGGCGAGGACCGCGACCGACGCGCCTCCGTACCACTGGTCCATCCGTCCGAGGAGGCGGATCGCGCCCGCATCGAGCGGCC
>JBGOST010000205.1:0-5176 GCA_041476125.1 Usitatibacter sp.
CCATCGGCGCCGAGACGCGCACCGCGTTCGCCGAGTCGCGCACGCTGATCGACAGCCGGCTCGCGTTCGCCCGCGAGCAGCTGGAGGAGATCGCGGCGTTGCAGGGCCGCAACCAGAAGCTGGTCGATGCCCTGGCGCGCAAGGCGACCTCGGAGCGGCTGCGCATCGAGCAGGCGCGCGCGGTCATGATGGGGCTGCGCACGGTGCACAACCGCAACATGGACGCGGTCACCCAGCTGCTCGACCCCAACGTGATCCGCGACGCCGGCATCAGGACGCGCATGACGGTGCAGGGCTCGACCTTCTCCAGCGGCATCGGCCAGGCGCTCGACCAGTTCTTCCGCAACGCGCGCGAGCGCCTGCGCGGCGCCGTCGAGGTGATCCGCGAGGCGCGCTCGATGATGGGATCGGTGAGCCGCAAGTTCGCCGACGACTACCAGATCGCCACGGTGGAGGTGCCGGACTTCGCCACCGACCGCTTCTTCGTCGAGCTCGACCGCCTCGAGGAGCGCTGCGCGCGCGACTTCAAGGGCGCGGGCAGCCTGCTCACGCGCCGGCGCTCGACGCTCTCCTCGCTCTTCTTCGATTCCGTGGTCCTCAAGGTGATCCACGTGTTCGAGATCGCCGACCGCGAGGTGCGCACCTGGATGAACGGGTTCATCCGCCCGCTCGACGCGCAGCTCACCGCCTTCCAGGAGCAAAGCAACACACGCATCGAGGGCATGGGCCGCATCCAGAACGCCGAGACCGACCTGGTCGCGCGCCTGGGGGAGCTCAAGGCCCTCGCGGCGGACGTGGAGTCCCAGCTCGGCGAGTGGGAAGCGCACCGCGAGCGCGTCGCGAACGCGCTGGAAGTCGAGCGCGAGCCCTCGCTCGCCTAGGCCGCCGCCTTCTTCAGCTCGAGCACGCGGTGCTTCTCGAGCAGCTGCTCACGGGTCTCGACGTGGTCGGGATCGAGCGGAATGCAATCCACGGGACAGACCTCCTGGCATTGCGGCTTGTCGAAGTGCCCGACGCACTCGGTGCACCTGGCGGGATCGATCACGTAGATCTCCGGGCCCATCGAGATCGCCCCGTTGGGGCACTCGGGCTCGCAGACGTCGCAGTTGATGCATTGGTCGGTGATCCTGAGCGCCACGGTCAGCCGGCTTCCCCGCGCCCGATCTTGGCCTGCATGCGCTCGGCGGTGAGCGGGTGCACGAAGGCGGAGATATCGCCGCCCAGCACCGCGATCTCGCGCACGATCGTGGCCGACAGGAACAGGTACTTGTCCGAGGGCGTGAGGAACAGCGTCTCCACCCCCGGCGCGAGGCGCCGGTTCATCCCCGCCAGCTGGAATTCGTACTCGAAGTCCGACACGGCCCGCAATCCGCGCAGGATGACGGTCGCGTCCTGCTCGCGCACGAATTCCGACAGCAGCCCCGTGAAGCCCATCACCACGACGTTCTTGTACGGCGCGAGCACCTCCGTGGCGAGGGCGACGCGCTCGTCGAGCGAGAAGAACGGGCGCTTGGCCTGGCTGTGGGCGACGCCCACCACGACCTCGTCGAACAGCCGCGCGGCCCTCTGGATGAGGTCCTCGTGGCCATTGGTGATCGGGTCGAAGGTACCGGGGTAGACGGCTCGCCTGAGGGTCATGGCAGAAACTCGTAAAGGGCATAGCGTACCGCCCCGGCGCGGTCGGCGCGAAGCGCCTTCCACGGGGCGCCGAGCTCGAGAGGCGCGGCGCTCTCGACGTAGACGCGCGCTCGCGCGTTGAGGCAGGCGCTCAGCCGCTGCATGATGAGCTGCGCCAGGTCGCTCGCGAACGGCGGGTCGACGAATGCCACGTCGAAGCGCTCCACCGTGCGCTCGAGGAACCGCAGCGCGTCGTTCGCGACGATCTCCACGCCTTCGGCCGCGAGGCTTGCCGCCGATTCGCGAAGCGCCCTGGCGATCTGCGGGTCGCGCTCGACCATCACCACGCGTTGCGCGCCGCGCGAGGCCGCCTCGAACCCGAGCGCGCCGCTGCCCGCGAAAAGATCCACGCAGGCGAGGCCGTCGAGGCGCTGCCCGAGCCAGTTGAAAAGCGTTTCGCGAACCCGGTCCGGCGTGGGCCGCAGCTGCTCGGCGGAGGGAAACTTGAGGAGCCGGCTGCGCCACTTGCCCGCGATGATGCGCACGCGGTTGCGGCCGGCCGTCGCGCCGCGCCGTCCACTCGAAACGGTCGCGGATCGTCGCAGGGCGGTCATCGTCGCGGGAATCATACCGTAAAATATTCGTTCTCCCGCTCCACGGTCCCGCGGACCGCCGCTCATGCCACCCCTGTTTTCGAAGAAGGACCCCACCACATCCGGCGCCGGCGGGGATTTGAAGTCGTTCCTGCGCAAGGACCTCGAGCTCACGCGCGAACGGTGGAAAAGCGCGCTCGGCGTCTTCCGCTCGCACCCCAGGATCGACGAATCGCTCTACGAAGAGCTCGAGGCGCGGCTTCTCGAAGCCGACGTCGGGACCGCGGCCGCCGCGAGCCTGATCGAGAGCCTGCGCAAGGCGCAGCGCGACAAGCGCATCGAAGAGGCGAGCGCGCTTGCCGAGGAGCTGAAGGGCGCGCTCGTCGCCCTCCTCGCGCCCCTCGAGAAACCGCTGCCCGCGCACCCGCCCAAGCCCTACGTGATCCTGCTCGCGGGCGTCAACGGCGCCGGCAAGACGACCACGATCGCGAAGCTCACGCGGCTCTTCCAATCGCAGGGCCGCTCGGTGCTGCTCGCCGCAGGCGACACGTTTCGCGCCGCGGCGCGCGAGCAGCTCGCCGAGTGGGGCGCGCGCCACGACGTCACCGTCGTCTCGCAGGACAAGGGCGATTCCGCGGCGGTCATCTTCGACGCGATCCAGTCGGCGCGCGCGCGCGGGATCGACGTGGTGCTCGCCGACACCGCCGGGCGGCTGCCCACCCAGATGCACCTGATGGACGAAATCCGCAAGGTGAAGCGCGTGATGGCCAAGGCCGACGCGCTCGCCCCGCACGAGACCTGGCTCGTCCTCGACGCCAACAACGGGCAGAACGCGGTGCGGCAGGTGAAGGCCTTCGACGGGGCCCTCGGGCTCACCGGGCTCATCGTCACCAAGCTCGACGGCACGGCCAAGGGCGGCGCGGTCGCCGCCATCGCGCGCGAGCACCCGGTGCCGATCCGCTTCGTCGGCATCGGCGAAAGGCCGGAAGACCTGAGGCCCTTTGCCGCGAGCGCCTTCGTGGAAGCGCTCTTCGCGTGATCCAGTTTTCCGCGGTCGCCAAGCGCTATCCCGGCGGCCACGAGGCGCTGCGCGACCTCACTTTCGAAGTCCAGGCCGGCGAGATGGTCGCGATCACCGGGCACTCGGGCGCGGGAAAGAGCACCCTGCTGAAGGTCGCCGCGGGCATCGAGCGCGCCTCGGCGGGAACCGTCGTGGTCCACGGCCAGAACCTCGGCGCCCTCGGCGAGACCGCGCTCGCGATCCTGCGCCGGCGCATCGGCTTCGTGTTCCAGGACCACAAACTGTTGTTCGATCGCAACGCCTTCGCCAACGTGGCGCTTCCGTTGCGCATTGCCGGCTTGACGCGGGAGGAAATCGGCCGCCGCGTGCGCGCTTCCCTCGACAAGGTCGGGCTCCTCGCGCGCGAGAAAGCGATGCCGGTGGCGCTTTCCGGCGGCGAGCAGCAGCGGCTGTGCATCGCGCGCGCCATCGTCAATCGGCCCGCGATCCTGATTGCCGACGAGCCCACCGGAAACCTCGATAGCGAATACGCGCGCGCCATCCTCGACCTCTTCGCGTCCTTCAACCAGGTCGGCGTCACCGTCCTCGTCTCCACGCACGACGAGGCGGCGCTGGGGCGGCTCGGCTGCCGGCGCCTCGCCCTGGCCGGCGGCGCGCTCCAGGCCGCCCCCGCGCAGGCCGCGCACCCATGAGGGTCTGGCTTCGCATGCATGCCCACGCCTGCGCGGATTCGTTGCGCCGCCTCTTCGCGCAGCCGCTCGCCAGCACCTTCTCCGTCATCGTGCTCGCCGTGGCGATCTCGTTGCCGGTTCTCGCCGCAGTGGCGCTGCGCAGCGTGGGCACGATCACCGCGGGCTTCGAGACGGATCCGCACGTGAACGTGTACCTCGCGCTCGATGCGAGCGACGAAGACGCGCGGCGCGTGGGGGATGCGCTGCGCGCGCACCGCGAGGCCACCTCGGTGCGCTTCGTGTCCCGCGCCCAGGCGCTGGAGGAGCTCAAGGCCACGACCCATCTCGCCGAGCTCCTCGCGAGCCTCGATCGCAATCCGCTCCCGCATGCGTTCACGGTTCGCGTGCGCACGGCCGATCGCGAGAAGCTCGACGCGGCGCGCGCGGAGTGGTCGCGCCTGCCCAAGGTGGATCAGGTCGTCGCCGATTTCGAATGGTCCGAGCGCCTGTCGCAATGGGTGCGCTTCGGCAACCGCCTGCTCGCCATGGTCGCGCTCTTCCTCGGCGCCGCGGTGGCTTTCATCGTCGGCCACCTCATCCGCCTGCAGGTTGTGTCGCGCCGCGAGGAGATCGAGGTGAGCCAGCTCATCGGCGCAACGGCCTCGGACGTGCGCCGCCCGCTCCTCTACCAGGGCCTGCTCGAGGGCGCCCTCGCGGGAGCCGCGGCGATCGCCATGAGCTGGGCGGTGGCCCTCTGGATCGGCGCCGAGCTGCGAGCGCTTACCCCTACCTATGCTTCTGAAATCAAAGTGCTTTTCCTGTCAATTCCGGAGGGGGTTGTGGTCACGGCCGCCGCCGCCGCGCTCGGCCTCGCCGGGGCCTGGTGGGCCGTCGGCCGCCAGCTGCGGCGGTTTTCTCCCCCAAGGTAGGAACCCCCCACCCGATTAGCACTCCAAATACACGAGTGCTAAAATTGTGTTTTCAAGGAGGATGAACCACACGATGGCCAGCATGACCCTTCCGGCCCTGCCGCCGGTATCGAGCCTGGAGTCCTATGTCCAGGCGGTAAATGCCGTTCCCATGCTCACGCTCGAAACGGAGTTGGCGCTCGGGCGTCGACTCAAGGAGCACGGGGACCTTTCGGCCGCGAGCGGCCTGGTGATGTCGCACCTGCGGCTCGTCGTCTCGGTCGCGCGCAACTACATGGGCTATGGATTGCCGCAAGCCGACCTGATCCAGGAAGGCAACATCGGGCTCATGAAGGCGGTGAAGCG
>JBGOST010000206.1:0-5166 GCA_041476125.1 Usitatibacter sp.
AGCAGCGTGCCCGTGCCCGTGCCCGAGGCGGCCACGATCGCGACAGATTCGCCGCCGCGCAGCGAGAAATCGATTCCCTTCAGCACCGGGACGGCGATGTTGCCGAGCCCGAAGGTCTTCTCCAGGCCCTGGCAGGCGAGCACCACGGCGTTCCCGGCGGCGCTATTCATAGCGCAGCGCCTCGGCGGGATTGACGCGCGCCGCCCTCCAGCTCGGGTAGACGGTGGCCACGAAGGACAACGCCAGCGACATCAGGGCCACCCCGATCACATCCGCCCAGTGCAGGTCCGAGGGCAGCTCGCTGATGTAGTAGACCTCGCGCGACAGGATCTGGAAGTGGAAAGCCCTCTCGATCGCGGGAACGATCACGTCGATGTTGAGCGCGGTGAAGATTCCGGTGATCACGCCCAGCGCCGTGCCCACCATCCCGATGATCACGCCCTGCACCACGAAGATCTTCATGATGCTGCCGGGCGAGGCGCCCAGCGTGCGCAGGATCGCGATATCGGGATGCTTCTCGGTCACGACCATCACCAGGGTCGAGACGAGGTTGAACGCCGCCACCGCGATGATGAGCATGAGGATGATGAACATCATCCGCTTCTCGATCTGGATGGCGCGGAAGTAGTTGACGTTCTGCTGCGTCCAGTCGGAGAGGAATGCTTCGCTCGGCACCAGGCGGGCGAGCTCGCGCGTGACCTGGGGTGCGCGATCCAGGTCCTTCACCTTGAGCCGGATGCCGCTCACCGCGCTGTCCATGCGGTAGAGCACCTGCGCATCGGTCATGTGCACCAGCGCCAGCGCGGAATCGAATTCGCTATGGTCGAGCGAGAAGATGCCCACCACCGTGAATTGCTTCAACCGCGGCATGAGCCCCGCGGGCGTGACCTGGCCCTGCGGCGAAATGAGCGTCACCCGCTCGCCGACCTTCAGCCGCAGCGCTCGCGCGAGGTTGACGCCGAGCGCGATGCCGAACCCGCCGGGCTTGAGGTCGGAGAAGCTCCCGGCCCTCATGGCGCGGCCGAAATCGGCGACCTGCAGCTCGAGCTCCGGCAGCACGCCGCGCACGAACACGCCGCGCACCGCCGTGCCGGTCGAGAGCAGCCCCTGCGCGGAGACGAAGGGCGCGGCCGCGGTGACTTCCGGGTGCGTCTTCAGCGCGGCGGCGAGCCGCTCCCAATTCGCCATCCCGGCCTCCGGGCCGAGGACCTGGATGTGCGCGGCCGCCCCGAGGATGCGCGAGCGGATCTCCTTCTCGAAGCCGTTCATCACCGACATCACGCTGATCAGGGCCCAGATGCCCAGGCCGATCCCGAAGATGGAGATGAACGAGATGAACGAGATGAAATGCGTGCGGCGCTTGGCTCGGGTGTAGCGCAGGCCGACGAAAAGCTCGAAAGGTCGCAAAGGGGGCCGGTCAGGAAGGTCGAACGGCCCCCATTATTTCACGCCGCCACGGCGGCTCCCATGATCGGCGCGAGGGCGGCGCCGATGCGCTGCATCTGCTCCTTGGTCACCATGTCGGTGAGAACCTTCATGAAGCGCTCGTTCTGCACGCCGGAGACGATGTATTGCCAGCGGTAGGCGCGCAGGAACGAGTCCTTGAGCTGCTGCGCCTGCGCCTTGTCCAGCTTGCGTGGCACCACGCTCATGAAATAGTCCGCGTCGGCCACCGACTGCATCTGCAGCAACCCGTCGACGGCGCCGACGAGCTCGATCAGCTCGCCCACCGCCGCGTCGCGCTGCGCGGGAGATAGCTTCGCGTCCTCGCGCTGCCATTCAATCTCGTCGAGGACCGCGTGCTGCGACTCTTCCTTCATGTGGAAGAGGAACACGTCCTTCCACAGCTCCGAGGCGTCGCCGTCGCGGTCGATGCTCTGCCGGTAGTGGTCGAGCGTGAAAAGCTCGATGTGGCAGGTGAGACCCAGGACCGCCCAGGTGCACTTGCTCAGCACCGCCCCGGCCACGTCGTTGGGCTGCGGCAGGAACGTGTAGCCCTTCGGCATTCCCATCGCCATCATCACCTCGAGGCGGCGGAAGAGCTCCTGGTGCTTGAGCTCCTCGTCGGTGAAGCGCACCAGGGATTCGACGACGATCTGGTCGCCGAACGCGTGGCCGCGCGTGACCTCGAGCACCTTCGCGCCGATGTAGCGCTCCACCAGGCCGAACATGTTGGCGTAGGTGCGCCCCTGGATCTGGCTCAGGAAGCGCCGCTCGTCGGGATTGGCGATGTCGAAGTGGACGATCTGCGACAGCCGATCGGGCAGGAACTTCTTGGTGAAGTCGAAATCGCGGCCGCGGATGACGTCGCGGTCGATGTCCCATCGCACGCGCTTGGAAGCTTCGATGCACTTCGCATAGCGCGCGGTAGCGGGTGTCTGGATGGCAGTGTCCATGGTTTCTCCTGGATGCGGCCGGGTGGAATCGACCCGATGAACCGTAAGGCCATGGTGCGATTCCGCGCTGCCGGGCGCATGAGGCGAATGTCCCGGAGCGGGTGCCGGGAGAGGGAATCGCGCCGAAAGGGACGGGACCGGGGTCCCGGTCAGGGGGCGGTGGTGGCGCCTTCGCCGAAGCCCGCCGTGCGGGCCCGCACGATCGCCTGCGAGCGCGACTCGACCTCGAGCTTCGCGAGAATGCTCGACACCATGTTGCGCACGGTCTTCTCGCTCAACACGAGGTGGGCGGCGATCTGGTGGTTGTCCAGGCCGCGCGCAAGAAATTCGAGCAGGTCGCGCTCGCGCGCGGTCAAGCCCGCGAAGGCCTTGCCCCCCGGCGTCGACTGCAGGAAGGCATCGACCTCTTCCAGGAAGCGTTTCCAGGCCGGCTCGCCCGCGAGCAGGATGTGGTTGCGGCTCTCCAGCGGCACGAAGCGCGCCTCCGGAATCAGGGACGCGAGGATGCGCCCCTCCTCGAACGGGATGCGGCCGTCCTCGGTGGCGTGCATGATCAGGGTGGGGCACGTGATGGCGCGCGCCTGCTGGGTGACGTCGACCTGGATCGATACCTGCATCATGCGCAGCGCGTCCCGGGCGGACGAGGATTCCCGCTGCAATTCGTCGAACGAGTCGATGAGCTCGGGAGATGCTTCGGGAAGGAATTGCGTCGCGAACACCTGCCGGAAGGAGCGGTTGTGCGTTCCCCAACCCAGCTCGATCAGCTTGCACATCAGCATGGCTTCGTCGATCGTTTCCTGCCCGCCGCCGCGCGCCAGCCGCCCCCGCGCGTACGCGCCGTAGAGCACCAGCCGGCTCACGCGCTCGGGATGGCGCGTGGCGTACGCAATGGCGATGGGGCCGCCCCCCGAGATGCCGAGCAACGGGAAACGCTCGAGCTTCAGCGTGTCGACCACCGCCTCCAGGTCGCGGACCCAGCTTTCGAAGGAAATTTCCGCCGGCTCGCGATCGGACAGGCCGCAGCCGCGCGCGTCATAGCGGATATAGGTGCGGTGGCGCGACAACCCCTCGATCCAATGGCGCCAGATCGGGCTTTGCCATTCGTATTCCAGGTGGGTGAGCCAGTTCGGGGCCTTCACGAGGGGCGGCCCGCTCCCGAGCGTGGCATGGGCGAGCCGGACCCCGTCGAAGCTGGTGCAGAAGCGGACGTGCTGGCGATCGCGCATGGGATAATTATTCCCCAATGCCGCTCGACTTGCTGGTTCCCGACCTGCTGCTCCCCTCCGATGCCCCGTCCACGCTGCGCGCCGCGCGGCTTGCGTCGCTGGAGAAGTGGCTCGCGCGCTCCGACCTGCGCAGCGCGCCCGGCCGCGATTCGACGCAATGGCTTGCCGCGGCCTACGGGCTTGCCCAGCCGCCCCCCGTCGCGGCGATCGCGCTCGCGGGCGAGGGTTCGGCCCGCGAGGGAGCGTGGATGCGCGCCGATCCGGTGCACCTGCGCATCGATCACGATTACCTCAAGCTGCACGGTGCGGCGAGCCTCGAGGTGACGCGCCCGGAAGCCGAGGCGCTGGTCGCCGCGCTGCAATCGCACTTCCAGGGCGATGGCCTCGAGTTCCGGGTGTGCTCTCCCGACCGATGGTATGTTCGCGTGCCGCCGGGCGATCTGCCGACGACCACGCCGCTCGCGCAGGCATTGGGACGCGATGTCTACGGATTGCTGCCGGCCAATCGCGATGTCGCCGGAGGAAGGATCAACTGGCGCTCGGCGATGACCGAAGCGCAAATGATCCTCGCCGCGCACGAGGTGAACGTCGCGCGTGACGCGGCAGGCAAGCCGGCCGTCAACAGCGTCTGGTTCTGGGGCGAAGGAGCCTTCGCCGCGAAGTTGGCGCGGCCCTACGCGCTCGTCCATGCCGACGAGGTGTTCGCGCGCGGCCTCGCCATCGCGTCGGGCGCCGAGGTTCGTCCTCTGGTGAAGACCCTCGCCGAAGTCGACCTGGTGCGCAAGGACGACGCCGTTCTCGCCGTGATCGCGAGCCTCTCGCCCGCGCTTCACCGCGGCGATGAAGACGCGTGGCGCGCGAGCGCCGAGGCGCTCGACGCCGGCTGGTTCGCCGCGCTCGGAGACGCGATCGATCGCTTCGGGCGTGTGCGCCTCATCCTTCCCGCCGGCAAGGACACGCGCGTGGCAACCCTCACCGCCGCGGCGCGTTGGCGCTGGTTCCGGACGCGAAAGCCCCTGGCCGAGCATGCCTGAGATCACCTCGCGCAGCGTCGACGCGGCCGCGTTCGCGCGACTCACCGCGGGAGGGTGCGATCCGCGGCTGGCGCGGCTCTATGCCGCGCGCGGATTGACGTGCGTCGAGGAGCTGGAGAACACGCTCAAGGCGCTCGCGCCGCCCGAACGCCTGCACCACGTCGACGATGCCGCGCGCCTCCTCGCCGATGCCATCGCGCGCAACGAGCGCCTGCTGATCGTCGCCGACTACGACGCCGACGGCGCCACCGCCTGCGCCGTGGGGGTGAAAGCGCTGCGCGCGATGGGCGCGAGCGTGGACTACCTCGTTCCCAACCGATTCGAGCACGGCTATGGATTGACGCCCGAGATCGTGCGGGAGGCGGCCGGTCGCGAGCCCGACCTCCTCATCACGGTGGACAACGGCATTGCGGCGGTCGAAGGCGTCGCGGAGGCCAACCGCCTCGGCATGCGCGTGCTCGTGACCGACCACCATTTGCCCGGGGCCGAAACGCCGGCGGCCGCGTGCAT
>JBGOST010000207.1:0-5145 GCA_041476125.1 Usitatibacter sp.
CCTCGTCGACCCGCGTGCCGGTCTTCACGCCGAAGGTCTTGGCCTCGATGCTGGCGGCGATGCACACCGTGGTGTCGGCTAGCATCGGCACCACGCCGAGCGGCTTGCCGCGCAGCCGCGGCTCGGCCTGCTGCTCGACCGAGGCGAAGTAGGAATTGAAGTCGACCAAGAGGGATCGCAGTGTCATTGGCGAGCACGTAGACGGGGACAGGTCACAGCTCGAAACCGGATGTGCCCTGTCCCCTTCATGTCACGGCCGCGGCATGGTGATCGGCCGGTTCGTTGCCTCCATGAACTTGCGGCGGAAGACGAGCGGATCGGCGATGTCGGGAATCGGAGCGACGGACGTGCCGGCGCCGGAAATAAAGACGGTGCCGAAATTGAGGATGCGGCCCCACACGCCCTGCTCGACCTTCAAGGCCTCGATCTTGTCGAGGTTGATCTCCACCGTGTGGCGCTTCACGAAGCCGAACTTCGCGATCACGCGCTTGCTGGTGATGGCGAGCTCGGTGGAGCGAACGCGGATCCACGCCATGGCGAGGAACACGAGGCCGACCACGACGACGAGCGTGAGGACGCCGAGAAAGATCAGCGGGAATTGCGACCACCACGAGACCCGCGCGCGATGGATGATGGTTTCGCCGTCGATCAGGGACTCGTCGATATAGGACAAATCAGCCTCCGAGGTCGGTTGCCTTTAGGAACAGCGCCGCGAGGGCTTCGAGGCCGAGCGCGTCTTCGGGGGTGAAGCGCGCGAGCTTCGGGCTGTCGAGGTCGAGGACTCCGACGACCTGGTTGGCGTCGAGGAGCGGGATCACGACCTCGCTCCTGGAGGCCGAATCGCACGCGATATGGCCGGGAAAATTGTTCACGTCGGGGACGATCACCGTACGGCGCTGCTGCGCGACGGTCCCGCAGACGCCCTTGCCGAGCGCAATGCGAACGCACGCGGGCTTGCCCTGGAACGGGCCGAGCACGAGCCCGCCGTCCTTCAGCCAGTAGAAACCGGTCCAGTTCAGGTCCGGCAGGGCGTTGAAAATCAGCGCCGCGAGGTTCGCCGCGTTCGCGGTCTTGTCGCGCTCGCCATCGAACAGCCCGCGCGCCTGCGCGAGCAGCTCGGGGTAGAGCTCGGAGGGGGAAGTGCTTTTGAGGGGGACGGCTGCGAACATGGGCGGGGTGGATCGCTCTCGCGATTTTACCCCGCCCGGGGCCGGGGACAGGTTCCTCTCGAGTCCGTGCTACCTCATCGCGAGGACAAGGAACCTGCCCCCCCGCCGTTGGCGTCAGTAGTCAGCTGGCCTTCGGTGCGGTGGTCTGCTGGTCGTGCTTTTCCTTGTGGATCTTCTTGCTCTGCTGGTTCTGCTTCTTGGCGAGCTTGGCGCGCTCTTTCGCCGTGACGACGCCGTCGGCCTTGGCCTTGTCTTCCGCGGCCTGGACCTTCGCCTGGCCCTTCTCGAGCTTGGCGGTTTCCTTGGGCGTGAGCTGCCCCGATTGCACGCCCTGCTGGATGCGGGCTTCCTGGTTGGCCTGGCGCTTGTCCACGAGTGGCGTGCTGGTCTGGGCCGCGACGGGCAGGGCTACGGCGGCGATGACGGCCGCGAGGATGGTGGTCTTCATTGGTTCGTTCTCCATGGAATGTAGGGTTCTTTGTGCCTTCGCACGCCCACATAACGGAACTCCCGAGGGGGCGTTGACGTCTTTCATGGGCCGAAATGCGATATCGCGGGGCGGGGCGGTGCGCTCGCCCGTATAATCCGCCCCTCTCACGCCGCGCGTCGCAGACCGCCGCAATCACTCGCTTGGCCATGCTCCCGCCCGCAGCCATCCCGCTCACCTCCCAGGCCGTTCTCGCCGCCACGCTCGCGCCTCCCAAGGCGAGGAGGAAGCCGAAGACGATGACGAAGTTCGGCGATCGCCGCGTCGATCCCTATGCCTGGCTGCGCGACAAGGCGAGCCCCGCGGTCATCGACTACCTGCGCGCCGAGAACCGCTACACCGAAGGCGTGATGAAACCGCTCGCGAGCTTCCGCGATTCGCTCTACAAGGAGATCCTCGCGCGCGTGAGGGAAACCGACCAGAGCGTTCCCTACCGGCACCACGGCTACTGGTACTACCAGCGCGAGGTCGAGGGCTTGCAGTACCCGATCTATTGCCGCCGCAAGGGCACGATGGAGGCGCCCGAGGAGACCCTCCTGGACGTGAACGAGCTGGCGAAGGGGCGCAAGTACGCCGCGGTGGGAATGATCGAGGTGAGCCCGGATCAGTCCAAGCTCGCCTACAGCGTCGATTTCACCGGCTACCGCCAGTACACGTTGCGGGTGAAGGACCTGGCCACGGGCGAGCTCATGCGCGAAAGCGCGCAGCGCGTCACCTCTTCGGCGTGGGCCGCGGACAGCCGGACGCTCTTCTACGTCGAGGAGCATGAAACGACGAAGCGCAGCTACCGCCTGCACCGGCTCGCGCTGGGCGAGAGGGGCGATGCCGTGCTCTACGAGGAGCGCGACGAGCGCTTCGACATGGGCGTAGGCGACACGTGCAGCGAGGCGTTCGTCGTAGTGGGGGTCCACAGCAAGGACACCTCCGAAATGCGGGTGCTGCACAGCGCCGACCCCATGGGCGAGTTTCGCGTGATCGAGCCCCGGCGCGCGGGCCACGAGTACTACCTCGACCACCACGGCGAGGAGTTCTTCATCCGCACCAACGACAAGGGTCCCAACTTCCGGCTGGTGCGCTCTGCGGTGGCGGACCCGGGCCGGAAGAGCTGGCGCCAGGTCGTCGCGCACCGGCCGCTCGCGATGCTCGAGGAGATCCATTGCTTCGCGAGCTTCTGGGTGCTGGTCGAGCGCGACAAGGGACTGCTCAGGCTGCGCTTCACCGATTCTGCGACCGGGAAGCACCATTACCTCGCCTTCGACGAGGCGGTGTATTCGGCGCATCCGGGCGCCAACTACGAGTACGACACGCGGCAGTTTCGCTTCATCTACGAAAGCCTCGTCACGCCGCGCTCGTGGTATCTCTACGACCTGGGCGCGCGCACGCGCACGCTGCTGAAGCGCCAGCCGGTGCTCGGAGGCTACGACCCCGGCGAGTACGCCTCCGAAGCGCTCACCGCGGTCGCCAGGGACGGAACGCGCATCCCGATCTCGGTCGTCTACCGCAAGTCGCTGCGCCGCAAGACTCCGCAGCCGCTGCTCCTCTACGGGTATGGCTCCTACGGCATTCCCATGGACCCGTGGTTCTCGAGCTCTCGCATCTCGCTCCTCGATCGCGGGATGATCTACGCCATCGCCCACGTTCGCGGCGGCGGCGATCGCGGCAAGCTCTGGTACGAGTCGGGCAAGCTGCTGCGGAAGAAGAACACGTTCAACGATTTCATCGCGTGCGCCGAAGCGCTCGTGCGCCGCCGGCTCACCGCGCCCGACCGGCTCCTGATCCAGGGCGGAAGCGCGGGCGGCCTGCTCATGGGCGCGGTGACCAACATGCGCCCCGACCTGTTCAAGGCCGTGGTGGCCCAGGTTCCGTTTCTCGACATCGTCACGACGATGCTCGACGAGTCGTTGCCGCTCACCATCGGCGAATACCTCGAGTGGGGCAACCCCAACGAGAAGCGCTTCTACAAGGCGATGCGCTCATATTCTCCCTACGACAACCTGCGCAAGGCGTGCTACCCCGCGATCCTCGCCGAGACTTCGCTCAACGACAGCCAGGTCGGCTACTGGGAGGCCGCCAAGTACGTGGCCAAGCTGCGCGCGCTCAAGGCCGACCGCAATCCGCTGCTGTTGAAGACCATCATGGAGGCGGGGCACGGAGGGGCTTCGGGACGCTACGACGCGTTGAAGGAGCTCGCCTTCACCTACGCCTTCATCCTCGACCAGGTGGGCCTGGCCAGGGTGCGTTGACCAACCTCCACCTCTTCGTCGTCTGTGTCGCGATCTGGGGCTCGACGTGGCTCGCGATCACCTATCAGCTCGGCGTGGTCGCGCCGGAAGCGAGCGTCTTCTACCGCTTCCTGCTGGGCTCGCTGCTGATCTTCGGCTATTGCCTCGCGCGGCGCATGCCGCTGCGCTACAACATGCGCGAGCACCTGTGGATCGCGGTCATGGGCATCTTCATGTTCAGCGTGAGCTACATCTGCGTCTACTACGCCGAGCGCTATGTGGTGTCGGGGCTGGTGGCGGTCGGCTACTCGGCGAGCCCGCTCCTCGGCATGCTCGGGATGCGGTTCTTCTTCGGCACGCCCATGACGCGCCCCGTGATCGCGGGCTCGATCCTCGGCATCGTCGGCATCGCGCTCGTGTTCTGGCCGGAGTTCTCGCACTTGCAGGCCGACGGCAAGACCGCGCTGGGCGCGATCTTCACGATCATCGCCGTGGTCCTGTCGGCGCTCGGGTCGCTGGTGGCGCATCGCAACCAGGACGCGCACCTGCCCCTCTGGCAGTCGATGGCGTGGGGAATGCTCTACGGCGCGCTCTTCTCGCTCGCGGTCGCGCTCGCCACCGGAAAGGCGCTCGACTTCGAATTCACTCCCGCCTACGTGCTCTCGCTGCTGTACCTCACCATCCTCGGGTCGATCGTCGCATTCGGCGGCTTCCTCACGCTCCTCAAGCGCATCGGCCCCGCGCGTTCGGGCTACATCGGCGTGATGGTGCCGATCGTCGCGCTCGTCGTCTCGGCGGCGTTCGAGGGCTTCCGTTGGCACGTCCTCACCTGGATCGGCATCGCGGTCTCGGTGGCGGGAAACGTGATCATCCTGCGGCGCAGGTAGGCGGCGACCGGGCTCGCCGTGATCGACAATCGCCGCATCACGGTCGCCGTCGCCGCGTCGCTCGCGATCCACGCGCTCATCTTCTCGATTCCGCTGCGCCAGCGAGTCGGCGAGCAGGCGCTGAGCTCGGAGCTTTCCGGGCCGATGGTGGTGCACATCGTGCCTGCGCAGCCGGCGCCGGCCGAGGAAGCGGCGCCGGTCGAGCCGGTTCCCGAGGCGCGTCCCGCGCCCGTTCGACCTCCGGTCGTGCCGCGCCCTCCCGTCCCGCGCGAACCTCCGCGGAGCGCCGAGGCGAGGGCGCCTCCCGTGCCGCTTCCGGCTCCCGAGCCGCGCGCCACGCCGCAGTTCGACATGATGGCGGCCATCAACGCCCGCCGCGA
>JBGOST010000208.1:0-5138 GCA_041476125.1 Usitatibacter sp.
CCTCACGCACGAGCACATGCGGCAGATGAAGAACAACGCGATCGTGTGCAACATCGGGCACTTCGACAACGAGATCGACATCGCGGCGCTGAAGCAATATGAATGGGAGAACATCAAGCCGCAGGTCGATCACGTCATATTCCCTTCGCAGAAGTCCGGTGAACCAGCCAAGCGCATCATCCTTCTCGCCGAGGGTCGCCTGGTGAACCTGGGCTGCGGCACAGGGCACCCGTCGTACGTGATGAGCTCGTCGTTCGCCAACCAGGTCATCGCCCAGATCGAGCTCTTCGGCCACCAGGACAGGTACCCGCTGGGCGTCCACGTGCTGCCCAAGCACCTCGACGAGAAGGTCGCGCGGCTGCAGCTGAAGAAGCTGGGCGCGATGCTGACCGAGCTCTCGCCCGAGCAGGCGCGATACATCGGCGTGACCCGGGACGGCCCTTACAAGCCGGAACACTACCGCTACTAGGCGGCGCGCGACGAGATGCAATCGCAGCGCGGCCAGGCGCGGCTGTTCAGTTTCGAGTTCTTCCCGCCGAAGACCCCCGAAGGCGTCGAGAAGCTGCGCGCCACGCGCAAGCAGCTGGCGCAGCTCAACCCGGCGTTCTTCTCCGTGACCTACGGCGCCGGGGGCTCGACGCGCGAGGGCACGCTCGCGACCGTGCTCGAGATCATCCGCGACGGGCATCCGGCCGCGCCCCACATCTCGTGCATCGCCTCCACGCGCGAGAACCTGCGCGAGGTCATCGCCGCATACAAGGGCCACGACATCCGCCATATCGTCGCCCTGAGGGGCGACATGCCGTCGGGGATGGCGATGTCGGGCGAGTTCCGCTACGCCTCGGAGCTGGTGCGCTTCATCCGCGAGGAGACGGGCGACTGGTTCTCGATCGAGGTGGCGTGCTATCCCGAATACCATCCGCAGGCGCGCAAGCCGCAGCAGGACCTCGCGGCGTTCAAGGCCAAGATCGACGCCGGCGCCAACGGCGCCATCACGCAGTATTTCTACAACGCCGATTCGTACTTCCACTTCGTCGAGCAGGCCGAGGCGATGGGGATCAACGTCCCGATCGTCCCCGGCATCATGCCGATCCACAATTTCTCGCAGCTCGCGCGTTTCTCGGATGCGTGCGGCGCGGAGATCCCGCGTTGGATGCGGTTGAAGCTCGAAGGCTTCGGCGACGACGGCGCCTCGATCAAGGCATTCGGCCTCGACATCGTGACCGAGCTCTGCGACCGCCTCCTCCAGGGTGGGGCGCCCGGGCTGCACTTCTACACGCTGAACCAGGCCGGCGCGACCTCAACCATCTGGCAGCGCCTCGGCCTTTAGCGCTCAACCACCCGGTAAATCAGCAGGGCCATCGACGAAGGGGTTGCTCTCGACCCGGCCGTTCTTCTTCGTCACTGGCCCCGATCAGTGATCATCGCGCGGCAAATAGGCGGGAGCCCTTTCGCTCCACATTCGCCTTGACCTGCCCACGTCCGCCCTTCACATAGAGCCATCCATCGAGCTCTTGGGGTGAAGGACGAGAGGGGGTGCCCCGCTGTCTGCAGAATCGGCGCCGCTGAAGGAGTTCGAGCGGCACTGCTGTAGCGAGATCCCTCCCCTGCGACGGAACGAGAAACCCCCGGGTCGGCCTTCACCCCGAGCTCGATGGATGGCGATCCCGTGGCGTCCCGAGACAGGGCGGCTACAATCCCGGGCATGACGCAACGAGGAGCCGCGCCTTGACCCCCACCCCACCGCAGCCCAGCGAAGCCGCGCCGCGCGCGAGCTCCGCGCTCGCCGAGCAGATCCGTGCGCTGCCGCCCAACGAGGCGGCAGCGCTCATCGAGCGCGCCGTTCCCTCCGAGGCGGTCGAGGCGTTGCTGAAACTGAACCCCGCGATCGTGCAGACGATCCTGAACGAGCTCGACAAGGCTCCGCGGCGCTTCCTCGCCGCCTCCGCCCCTCCCGAAGTCGCCGAGCAATGGAAGCGCAACACGCAGTATCCGAAGGGCACCATCGGCCAGATGATGGAGCCGGCGCTGTCGGTGTTCAGCCCGGAGATGAGCGTGGGCGATGCCGTCAAGGCGCTGCGTCCCGTGGTGCGCTCGTCCTTCGTGACCTACGTCTACGTGGTCGACGCCGACGGCAAGCTCGCCGGCCTGGTGACGATGCGCGACCTGCTCTTCAACGAGAAAGGCGCGCGGCTCGCCGACGTGATGCTCGCCAACCCGTTCGCGCTCTCGCCCGAGCTCGAGCTCGCCGAGGCGATGAAGCTCACCGTCTATCGCCACTATCCGCAGTATCCGGTCACCGACGCCGAAGGCCGACTCGTGGGCGTGGTGCGCGGGGCCTCGCTCTTCGAGCTCGAGGCCTTCGAGATCACCGCCCAGGCGGGCTCGATGGTCGGCGTGGAGAAGGAAGAGAGAGTCGCAACCCCCATCACGAAGAGCTTCAAGTTCCGCAACCCCTGGCTCCTCCTCAACCTGCTCACCGCCTTCGCGGCCGGTGGGGTGGTGGCGATCTTCCAGGACACCGTCGACCGGCTCGTGATCCTCGCAACGTTCCTGCCGGTGCTCGCCGGGCAGGCCGGCAATACCGGCTGCCAGGCGCTCGCGGTGACGGTGCGCGGTATCACGCTGGGCGACATCAAGACCGGCGCGGGAAAGTCGCTCGTTTCCAAGGAGGCGCTGCTCGGATTCGCCAACGGCGCCGTCACCGGAATCCTCTGCGGCATCGCGATGTACCTGTTCGCGATGACGCAGACGCAGAACGCGCCGCACGCGGTGATGCTGGGGGTGGTCGTGTGCCTGGCGATGGTCGGCGCCTGCGCCATCAGCGGCGTCTCGGGAGCGCTCGTGCCGCTCGTGTTGAAGCGCCTCGGCGCCGATCCCGCGACCGCCTCGAGCATCGTCGTGACCACGGCCACCGACGTGGCGAGCATGGGGCTGTTGCTCGGGTTGGCGGCGGTGATGGTTCGCTGAACCGGGTATCATTGCGCGCATGAATTTGCGTATTCTCGCCACGGCGTTCCTCCTCGCGGCCGCGTCGGCCGCGTGGGCCCAGGAGCAGGCGTTCACCAATCGCTCCACCGAGCTGAAGGAGCGCGGCGCCGCCGAGGCGCGCACGCTCGGCACGTTGCCCGAGAACACCGCGGTGAAGGTGATCCTGCGCGGCGGCGGCTGGACCCAGGTCGAGGCCGGCACGCAGAAGGGGTGGGTGCGCGTCTTCCACCTGCGGTTTCCCGCGACCGCGGAGACTTCGTCCTCGTCCGGAGGTGCTCTCTCGGGGCTCACCTCGGCGCTGGGCTTCGGGCGCAAGACGAGCTAGCAGACCAACATCGCGACCACGGGCATTCGCGGCCTCTCGCCCGAGGACCTGAAGAACGCGAGCCCGGATCCGGCCGCACTCGCGAAGCTGCAGTCCTACCGTGCCGACAAACCCGCGGCGGAGCGATTCGCGCGCGACGCCAAGCTCGCCGCGGTCTCGATCGACTATCTCGACGAGGCCCCGGCAGCCCCAACGAAAGGACGGCGATGAGAACCGCATTGATCGCCGCGTTGCTCGCGGTGTCCATTCCCGCCTCGGCGCAATTCGGCGGCATCGACCTCGGCAAGGCGTTCGACATCGGCAAGAAGGTGGTGAAGGGCAGCGAAGCGATGAAGGAATTCTCCACCGAGGAAGAGGTGGCGCTTGGAGAGGCGGTGACGGCCGGGTTCCTCGGCGCCGCCCCGTTGCACCAGGATCAGAACCTGCAGCGCTACGTGAACCGCGTCGGCAAGTGGCTGGCGCTGCACTGCGAGCGCGCGGACTTGCCGTGGACCTTCGGCGTGATCGATACCGAGACCATCAACGCCTTCGCCATGCCCGGCGGGTCGGTGATCATCTCGCACGGGCTCCTGAAGCGCCTCGCGAACGAATCCGAGCTCGCCGGAGTGCTCGCCCACGAGATCGCGCATGTGGTGAAAAAACACCAGCTCACCGCCATCCAGTCGAGCGCGAAAAGCGAGCTGCTCACTTCGATCACCAAGGAGGTCGCCGCGGACCGCATCGGCCGCAGCGGCGGCGGCTACGTCGCGCAACAGGCCAAGACCTGGGCCTCGAATGCCGCGCAGGACCTCATCAAGGACGGCTTCTTCCTGCGCCCGCTCGACCGTTCGATGGAGTACGAGGCGGACCGCCTCGCGGTGGTGATCGCCGCGCGCAGCGGCTACGACCCGTTCGGACTGGTGGCGGCATTGCAGATGCTCGCGCAGACCAAGGGCGACAGCGACGGCGCCTCGGTCTTCAGCACCCATCCCCCGCCCGCGGATCGCATCTCCGAGCTCGAGAATTCCATGCCCGCGCTCGAGCGCTACGCCTCGCAGCCGCAGGTCGAGGGCCGCTTCAGGCAGACGGTCGGGCGCTCACAGTAAGGCCGCGATGTGAAATGGGGTGGGCCAATCGCGTAAGAAACCAACGGGTTTGGCCCACCCCATTTCACATCGCCTCTCAATGGCTTTCGCCGGCGCCGGGTATTCTTTGAAAAGGTCGTTCAACACGGTCGCGAAATTGCGTTTTCGGATCCGTGAGAGGTAAGAATCGGCGCAACGAAGTGATACGACGGGGATATTCATTGTCGCCGTGACCCGTACGCACGCTCACAACGTCGATGAATATCCCGGGCAAAATCCCTCGCGAAACTGACTCTTACCTCTCACGGATCGGTGCCAAGATCTCGCGCCCATGTTGAACGACTTCCGACCGAAGTCCAGTTGGCGGCGTTGCCATTGAGAGGCGGAGAGAAAAAGGGGAAGGGTAGCGGCGTTCGTTGCCTACGCCGATACCCTTCCCCTTTTTCTCTCCGCGGCCCTAGCTCACTCCGCGTGCGACGCGTTCCTTAACCCGCGAGTGTAGCGATCTTCTTGCGCGCATGCAGCGCGTCGGCGGCGTGCAGGTTCGCATACGCCTGGTGCGCCGCGGCTTCCGCCTCGCCCACGCGAATCGCGAGCCCCATGTCCATCAGCACCGAGCCCAGCGCCGAGAGGCACAGCATCACGTTGTCGGGACGGCACGAGTAGCCCATCAGGCCGAAGCGCCAGATCCGGCCCTTCAGGGGACCCAGGCCCGCGCCGATCTCGAGGCTGAACTCGCCGAGGAGCGTCTTGCGTAC
>JBGOST010000209.1:0-5130 GCA_041476125.1 Usitatibacter sp.
AGTCCATGCGCTCGCTGATCGCCTCGATCACGAGGTCGCAGTCCTTGAGCTGGGCCAAGTGCTCGTCGTAGTTCCTGGCTTCGATCTGCTGCGCGGCGGAGGCGCTCACGAGCGGGCTGGGCGAGAGCTTCGCCAGGCCGTCGAGTGCTTTTCTCACATTGGCGTTCTTGTCTACGACCCTGCCCCCATTCGATGGGGACCCCGGACCCTCCGCCGCCAATTCGAAGAGCAGCGGCTTCACGTTGGCGTTGGCGAGGTGCGCGGCGATCTGCGCGCCCATCACGCCGGCGCCGAGCACCGCGGCCTTGCGGATGAGGATGCGCTCCGTCTTCGGGGCGGCGCTGCCGCGGGAGTCGGATGCTTCGCCGCGCTGGGCGGCGGGGGCTCGGGGAGTCAGGGTCTCGGACATTTCAGGCCTCCACGATGGCGTCGGGAACGGTCCGCGGCCTGCGGTTTTCGTCGATCGCCACGTATGTCAGTTGTGCTTCGGTCACTTTTACCGTCTCGCCGCGCCCGTGCAGGCCCCGCTGCGCGAAGACTTCCACGTCCACGGTGATGGAGGTGTGCCCCACTCTGCACACCCGCGCGTAGAAGCTCACGAGGTCGCCGACGAAGACCGGCTCCTTGAAGACGAACGAGTTGACCGCGATCGTCACCGTGGGCCCCTGCGCGCGCTCGTATGCCGCGACACTTCCGGCGATGTCCACCTGCGACATCACCCACCCGCCGAAAATCGTGCCGTGGGCATTGGTGTCCGCGGGCATGGGAACGATGCGCAGGACCGGCTGCTCGCCGGGGGGAAGTGAAGTGGACATGGGGTTTCAAACGAGCGTTTGAATTCTAGTCTTCTTTGCCATTTTTCGCTTTCGTGGCCTACGCCCCGGGGAGGATCACGACCTTGCCCTTCACGTGGCGGTCGCGCAGCGCGTGCAGCGCTTCGATCCCGCGCGCCAGGGGATAGCGCCCGGAGACGAGCGGCTTCAGCTCGCCCGCGGCGATCCATTGCAGGAGCTGGCGCACGTTGTCGCGGTTCGCCTGCGGCTCCCGCTTGGTGAATTCGCCCCAGAAGACGCCCACGATCGAGCAGCCCTTGAGCAGCGTGAGGTTGAGCGCGATCTTCGGAATCTCGCCCGCGGCGAAGCCTACGACGAGGAAGCGGCCGCGCCACGCCATGCTGCGCAGCGCGGGCTCGCTGTACGCGCCGCCGACGGGATCGTAGACCACGTCCACGCCGCGGCCCTCGGTGAGCGCCTTCACGCGTTCGCGCAGGTCCTCGGTGGCGTAGTTGATCGTGGCATCGGCGCCACGGCTCGTGCACGCCGCGAGCTTCTCGTCGCTCGAAGCCGCCGCGATCACGCGCGCGCCCATGCGCTTGCCGAGCTCGACCGCGGCGATCCCCACGCCGCCCGCCGCCCCGAGGACGAGGAGCGTCTCGCCCTTGGCGAGGAGCGCTCTATCCTTGAGCGCGTGGTACGAGGTCCCGTAGGTGAACATGAAGGAAGCCGCGACCTCGAGATCCATTCCCGGCGGCAGCGGCACGACGCGATCGGCATCGGCGAGCGCTTCCTCGGCGAAGGCGCCGTGCATGACGATCGCGAGGACGGCGTCGCCCGGCTTCACGTGCGTCACGCCCTCGCCCACGGCCTTCACGATCCCCGCGAGCTCGCAACCGGGCGCGAAGGGCAGCGGCGGCTTGAATTGGTACTTGCCCTGCACCATGAGGATGTCGGGAAAGTTGACCCCCGCGGCCTTCACCGCGATCGACACCTGGCGCGGACCCGCCTTCGGCGCCGCGACTTCTTCCACGACGAGGGCATCGGGCGAGCCCAGCTCGCGGCAGAGCAGCGCTTTCATGTCACGGTCCTCCGATCGAATCGCGCACCCGGTCGCGCAGCTCGACCAACCGCGGGCCGATTTCGGTGACCAGGCGCGTGCGCGGCATTTCGTGCGGGGATCCGAAGCAGCTGAAGGCGAAGATGCGCGCGCCGTCGCCCGAGGCCATCGGCACTCCGACCGCGTGGACGTTTCGCTCCCAGGCGCCCAGCGACAGGCAGAAGCCGTAGCGTTCGTAGTCCTTGACGCCCTGCTCCAGGCCCTGCAGCAGCAGGTCGCGGTGCGGGCCCTTGGCGCCCTTGCGGATCTTCTCCATGATGCGCGCGCGCTCGGCCTCCGGAAGCGCCGCATGCGCGGCGCGCCCGAGTGCGGTCGTGCCGCGCGGCACTCTCTCGCCCACGCCCAGGCGCAGTCCGAACGGCTGGCTCGCGTGCGCGATCTCGAGGAACACCATCTGGTCGCCGTCGCGCGCGGCGAGCGCCACGGTGGCCTGGACTTCGGCCGCGAGCGCCTGCATCAGCGGGCGCGCCACCTCGCGCACGTCGAGACCCGAGAGATAATTCTGCCCCAGGCCGAGGACACCCACGCCGAGCGAGTACTTTTCCTCGGCGGGATGGAACTCGAGGTAGCCCAGCCTCGTGAGCGTGTAGGTGATGCGCGCCACCGACGATCGCGGCAGCCCGGTGCGCCCGGCGATGTCCTTGTTGCCGAGGGACCTCTCGCCCCTGCGGAAGCTGCGCAGGATCGCGAAGGCGCGCGCGATCGAGGTGACGAAATCCCTGCCCGCGTCGGCGATCGCGGGATTCGCGGCGGACATCGCCTCGCGAGCGTTCACCGGTCGGCGACTTCGAGCACCAGCTTGCCGACGTTCTCGCCCCTGAAGAGCCGCAGGAGGGCGTCGGGGAACGCGTCGATGCCGCCCGGGACGATATCTTCCTTCGCCTTGAGCTTGCCCTGGGCGATCCAGCCCGCCATCTCGCGCGCGGCTTCACCGTAGCGCTCGGCATAGTCGAAGACGACCATCCCGGTCATGCTGGCGCGGTTCACGAGGAGCGAGAGGTAGTTCGACGGGCCCTTGATCGCCGCGGTCGCGTTGTATTGCGAGATGGCGCCGCAGATCACGATGCGCGCGTGCAGCGCGAGGCGCGCGAGCGCGGCATCGAGGATGTCGCCGCCCACGTTGTCGAAGTAGATGTCGATGCCCTCGGGGCACAGGCGCTTCAGCTCCGCCTTCACATCCTCGCCCTTGTAGTCGATCGCGGCGTCGAAGCCGAATTGCGCCTTCAGCAGGCGGCATTTGTCGGCCCCCCCGGCGATCCCGACCACGTGGCAGCCCTTGATCTTCGCGATCTGCCCCACGACCGAGCCGACCGCGCCGGCCGCGCCCGACACCACGACCGTGTTGCCTGCCTTGGGCTTGCCGATGTCGAGGAGGCCGAAGTACGCGGTCATGCCGGGCATGCCGAGCACGCCGAGATAGGTCGGCAGGGCAACGAGGCGCGTATCGACCTTCTGCACGCCCTTGCCGTCGGAGATCGCGTACTCCTGCACGCCGAAGCCGCCCGAAACGAGATCGCCCGCCTGGAACCTGGCGTTCTTCGAGGCGAGGACGCGCCCCGCGCCGCCCGCGCGCATGATCTCGCCGATGGCCACGGGACGGATGTACGACTTGCCCTCGTTCATCCAACCGCGCATCGCCGGGTCGAGGGAGATGTACTGCACCTTGACGAGCATCTCGCCGTCCTTGGGCTCGGGCACCGCTTCCTCGGTGAACTGCCAGTTCTCCCGCGTGGGAAGGCCGACGGGACGCGCGGCGAGACGGACTTGATGATTGACGCTCATCGGTACCTCCGCAGCTCGAGCTTGCCGATCGCATTGCGGTGAACCTCGTCGGGGCCGTCGGCAAAGCGCAGGGTCCGGGAATGGGCGTAGTGGTAGGCGAGCGTGAAATCCTGGCAGAGGCCCGCGGCGCCGTGAGCCTGCATCGCCCAGTCGAGCACCTGGCACGCCATGATGGGAGCAGCCACCTTGATCATCGCGATCTCCTTCGCCGCGACCTTGTTGCCGACCTTGTCCATGCGGTAGGCCGCATGCAGCACGAGGAGGCGCGCCTGGTCGATCGCGATCCTGGAATCGGCGATGCGCTCGAGCGTCACGGTCTGCTCGGCGATGGGCTTGCCGAAGGCCACGCGCTAGAGCGTGCGCCGGCACATGTCCTCGAGCGCGCGCTCCGCGAGCCCGATGGTGCGCATGCAATGGTGGATGCGCCCCGGCCCGAGGCGTCCCTGCGCGATCTCGAAGCCGCGTCCCTCGCCCAGCAGGAGATTGGTCACCGGCACGCGCACGTTCTCGAAGACCACTTCGGCGTGCCCATGGGGGGCGTCGTCGTAGCCGAAGACGGTGAGCGGCCTCACGATCGTGACGCCCTTCGCATCGCCGGGCACGAGGATCATCGACTGGCGCTTGTGTCGGTCCGGATTCGCCGGATCGGTCTGGCCCATGAAGATGTGGAGCTTGCAGCGCGAATCCATGGCGCCCGACGACCACCACTTGCGCCCGTTCACGACATAGTCGGAGCCGTCGCGCTTGATCGAGCCCTGGATGTTGGTCGCGTCGCTCGAGGCGACACCGGGCTCGGTCATCGCGAAGCACGAGCGGATGCGCCCTTCGAGGAGCGGCTCGAGCCACTGCTTCTTCTGTTCCGGCGAGGCGTAGCGCTCGAGCGTTTCCATGTTGCCGGTGTCGGGTGCGGAACAGTTGAAGACTTCCGGCGACCAAGGCACGCGCCCCATGATCTCGCACAACGGCGCGTACTCGAGATTGGTGAGGCCGGCGCCGAGCTCGCTCTCGGGGAGGAAGAGGTTCCACAGCCCCTGCGCCCGCGCCTTGACCTTCAGCTCCTCGACGATCTGCGTCGGCTGCCAGCGATCGCCCTCGGCGATCTGGCGGACGAACGTCGCCTCGTTCGGATAGACGTGCTCGTCCATGAACGCTTGCACGCGGCGCTGCAGCTCCTTCACCTTGTCGCTGTACTCGAAGTTCATCGCGTCTCCTCTCGGGCGGCGGCGACGCTAGCGCATGTCGGCATCGCCGCCAACCGGCTGGGAGACGCCGCGTCCGAGCCTGACCTCGACGCGGCGACCGACTTCCGCGACACGCGCGGGCATCGTAGGATCGCGCCGTTCACGGAGGTGCACATGGCGAAAGCGACATGGAACGGCGTAGTGCTGGCGGAGAGCGAGCGCTGCGAGATGGTCGAAGGCAATCGATACTTCCCGCCCGAGGCGCTGGCGCGCC
>JBGOST010000210.1:0-5130 GCA_041476125.1 Usitatibacter sp.
GGCGTAGCCGAGCGCGGCGACCGATACGGCGACCACGAAGACCGGTTGCGCCACGATCTCGGCAAGCGGCCGCGCGGGCCCCGCAGCCCCGAGCGCCTCGGAGGGCGGCACTCGCAGCCGCGACATGATCGCCATCGCCGCGAGGCAGAAGAGGAAGAGGGAGGCGTACGACGCGGTGAACTGGGGCTGCGCCATGTCTCGCGTGTACTTGCTCACCTCGGGGCCGACGATGCCGCCGACCAAGCCGCCCGCCATCACGTACGAGATGGCCTTGGCCTTGAAGTCCGGCGTGGCGGCGTCGGCGGCGGCGAAGCGGTAGTACTGGCCGAACGCGTTGTAGATTCCGAGCAGCATCGTGCCCGCGCAGAGCAGCGCGAAGCTCCCGTAGAGCATCGCAAGGGTGGCGAGCACCGATCCCGCGAGGCCGAACGCCCCGCCCGTGAGAAAACCACTGCGCCGCCCGACCCGCTTCATCCACATCGAGGCGGGGAACGCACCCATCATCCCGCCGATCACGTAGGTCGTCGCCGGAAGGGTGGCGAGCGCCTTGTTCTCCGCGAGCGAATACCCGGCGAGCGCGCTGATCGCGATCAGCGTCACCGCGTTGATGTTCAGCAGCGCCTGGCAGCAGGCGAGGAGAATGACGTTGCGTCGGGACAGTTCCATGGCGTATCCGCGATAATGCCCGCAGGTTAACAACGAAATCGGACAATATGAACTACCGGCGACTCGGCCGCTCGGGCCTCAAGGTGAGCGAGCTTTCCTTCGGCTCGTGGGTGACCTACGGCAACCAGCTCGACACGGGAGCTGCGCGCGAATGCATGGCCGCGGCGTGGGACCGCGGCGTGAATTTCTTCGACAACGCCGAGGTCTACGCCGCCGGCAAGAGCGAGGAGATCATGGGCGAGGCGCTGAAGAAGCTCGCCTGGCCGCGCCTGAAGGTGATCGTCTCGACCAAGTTCTTCTGGGGCATCACGGACGGGCCCAACGAGAAGAGCACGCTCAACCGCAAGTACCTGATGAACGCGATCGACGGCTCGCTGAAGCGCCTGCAGCTCGACTACGTCGACCTCGTCTATTGCCACCGGCCCGATCCCGCCACGCCGATCGAGGAGACGGTGTGGGCGATGCACGACATGATCGAGCGCGGCAAAGCGCTCTACTGGGGCACTTCCGAGTGGAGCGCGGCCGAGATCATGGCGGCGTGGCAGATCGCGGACAAGCACCACCTGCGCAAGCCGGTGATGGAGCAGCCCGAGTACAACCTCTTCCACCGCCGCCGCGTGGAGCAGGAGTACGCGCCGCTCTACGACGAGCACGGACTGGGCCTCACGACCTGGAGCCCGCTCGCCTCGGGGCTGCTCACCGGCAAGTACCGGGGAGGCGTCCCGCCCGACAGCCGAGGTGCCATCCCGCGCATGAAGTTCCTCCTCGACGAGCTCACCGACAAGGCGAAGAACGAAGCGGTGGGCAAGCTCGAGGGCGTGGCGAAGGAGCTCGGCTGCACGCTGGCGCAGCTCGCGATCGCGTGGTGCGCGCGCAACCCGCATGTCTCCACGGTGATCACGGGTGCGTCGCGTGTCTCGCAGGTGGAGGAGAACCTGCGCGCGGCGGAGTTCATTCCCAAGCTCACCCCTGCGGTGCTGGAGCGCATCGACGCGATCACCGCGGGTCACGCCGAATAGAAGTTCTCCCTCTCCCCTGGGAGAGGGCCGGGGAGAGGGTTAGCCGAGCGCCTGCTCCAGGTCCGCGATCAGGTCCTCGACGTCTTCCACGCCGACCGACAAGCGCACCAGCGCGCCGCTGATGCCGATCTCATCGCGCACCTCGGCGGGCACCGAGGCGTGGGTCATGATCGCGGGGTGCTCGATGAGGCTCTCCACGCCCCCAAGGCTCTCGGCGAGCGTGAAGATCTCGCAGCGCTCGAGGAAGCGCAGCGCCGCTTTCTCCCCGCCCTTCACGATCGCGGAAACCATGCCGCCGCCCGCGGCCATCTGGCGCTTGGCGAGAGCGCGCTGCGGATGGCTCTTCAGGCCGGGATAGAAGACCCGCTCGATCTTCGCGTGGCCCTCGAGCCATTGCGCGATGGCGAGCGCGTTCTCGCAATGGCGCTGCATGCGAAGGGCGAGCGTCTTCAAGCCCCGCGTCACGAGGAAGCAGTCGAAGGCGCTCGGCACCGAGCCGATCGCGTTCTGCAGGAACGCGAGCTTCTCGCCCAGCTCGGCGTTCGCCGTCACCGCCACGCCGCCGATCAGGTCCGAGTGCCCGTTGAGATACTTGGTCGCGGAATGCACCACGATGTCGAAGCCGTGCTCGAGCGGGCGCTGCACCCAGGGCGAGGCGAATGTGTTGTCCGCTACCGCGAGGATGCCCTTCGCACGCGCGACTTCCGCGACCATCGCGAGGTCCACCAGCTTCAATAGCGGGTTGGATGGCGTCTCGACCCAGATCATCTTCGTCTTCGGCTTGATCGCCGCGAGCAGCTCCTTGCGGTTGGCGAGCGTCGAGTAGGTGAAATCGAGTCCGGCGGAGCGCCGTCGCACGCGCTCGAAGAGGCGCCGCGTCCCGCCGTATAGGTCGTCGAGCGCCACGACGTGCGCCCTGGAATCAAGAAGCTCGAGCACCGTCGCCGTCGCCGCCATGCCCGAGGAAAAAGCGAAGCCGCGCGTGCCGCCTTCGAGGTCCGCCACGCAGCGCTCGTAGGCGAAGCGCGTGGGATTGTGCGTGCGCGCGTAGTCGAGCCCCTTGTGCTTGCCGGGGCTTTGCTGCGCGTAGGTCGAGGTCGCGTAGATCGGCGTGATCACCGCACCCGTCGCGGGATCGGGCGGCTGCCCGGCGTGGATCGCGCGGGTGGCGAAATGCACAGGCTTCTTCGGGCTTCTCATGGGAGCTTTCGTCTGAGGCTGTTCAGGAGGTCGATGCGGGTGATGAGCCCGTGGAAATGGCGGCCTTCGGCGACGATCGGCACGTGGCCGTGGTCGAGGATGCGCAGCACTTCATCCAGCGAGGCCGAGGGCGCGAGCGTGTCCAGGCGCGTGCTCATGTGCTTGCGCACCGGGTCGCGGAAGGTCGAGCCGCCGCGCGTCACGGCCATCAGCACGTCGTACTCGTCGATGATCCCGACGATGCCCTCGCCCTCGAGCACCGGGAGCTGCGAAACATCGTGCAGCTTGAAGCGCCCGTAAGCGGTGAGCAGCGTGTCCCCGGGCTCCACGCTCACGGTGGCGCGCTCCTCGACGGGGCGGCCGATCAGGTCGCGCAGGTCGCCGTGCTTCGCGCGCTCGCGGAAGCCCTGGTCGGCGAGCCAGTAGTCGTTGAACATCTTCGAGAGATATTTGTTGCCGCTGTCGCACACGAAGGTGACGACGCGTTCGGGCTTCGCGCGCGAGCGGCAATACTTCAAAGCCGCGGCCAATAGCGTGCCGGTGGAGGATCCGGCGAAGATGCCCTCCTTGGCCAGCAGCTCGCGCGCCACGGAAAAACTCTCGGCGTCCGTGATGCTGAAAGCCTCCCTCACGCCGGTGAGATCGGACACCGGGGGAATGAAATCCTCGCCGATGCCTTCGACGAGCCACGAGCCGGCCGCTCCGATCTTCCCGGTCTTCACGTACTCGGCGAGGATCGAGCCGGCGGGATCGGCGAGCACCATCGCCACTTTGGGCGCGGCCTTGCGGAAGAAGCGCGTAAGGCCGGTCATGGTGCCGCCGCTGCCCACGCCGCAGACGACCGCGTCCACGTCGTGGTTCATCTGCGCCCAGATCTCCGGGCCGGTCGTGGTCTCGTGCGCGTGCGGATTGGCGGGATTGCCGAACTGGTTCACGTAGACGGCGCCCGGAATTTCCCTGGCGATGCGCTCCGCGCGGTCCTGGTAGTAGTCGGCGTGGCCTTTGCCGACGTCGGAGCGCGTCATCACGACTTCCGCGCCGAATGCCTTTAGATGAAACACTTTCTCCTGGCTCATCTTGTCGGGGATGACGAGCACCAATCGGTAGCCCTTGCGCGCGGCGACGAGTGCCAGCCCGAGGCCCGTGTTGCCCGCGGTGGCCTCGACGATCGTGCCGCCGGGCTTGAGCTCGCCACTGCGCTCGGCGGCCTCGATCATCGAAAGCCCGATGCGGTCCTTGATCGAGCCGCCGGGATTCTGGCTCTCGAGCTTGAGGAAGAGCTTGCACGGCCCGGTGTCGAACCGCGTCGCTTCGACGAGCGGCGTATTGCCGATGAGGGAAAGAAGGTCGCTCATTCGGCGATGCGCCGGTACGGGATCTCCGAAATGCCGATGTCGGAGATGTGGAAGCCGTTTCGCTGCGACAGGACGTCGATCGCGTCCGAGACGTTATGCGGGTCGAGGGTGGGGCCGATGGTCACGCGCGGAATCATGTGGGACATCGCGTCGGAATCGCTGGTGAGCTTCACCGCGAGCTTCACCGAGGCCTGGTTGCCTTTCAGGACCGCGATCATCCCGGGGTGGTCGAAAGGCACCGGGTTGGAGATGAGCCGCCACTCGCGCTCCTCGGCGAAGCGATGGTCCTTGATCACGGGGGCCACCAGCAGGAAAGTGGAATTGAACTGCGCGATCAGGTCGCGGCCTTGCTGCGAGGTGGCCGGCCGCGTGCTGCGGTAGGCGGCGAGGAGCAGGCTCATGAGGTCGGAGGCGATGCGCTCGTGCTCGACGGGGTCGTAGACGCAGCGGAAGAGCCGCAACGCGTTGCGCTCCGCGAGCCCGACCAGCTGCGAGGAGTTGAAGCCGAGCGCGATTCCGCGTCCGTCGTTGCCGTACGAGCGCCATTGGGAGAGCAGGTCGTGCTGCTCGCAGAAGCTCGCGAGGCACACGTTGGTGCGCCGGAAGCTCTCGAGCTGGTCCGCGGCTTCCCGCAGGAAGGCGCCTTCGCTCGCGCCGAACTCGCCCGCCTTGCGCTTGACGAAGCTTTGGAAATGCTCGATCGCGAGCAGGATCTCGGAGATGTCGTTCGAGGCGGTGAACTTCGACAGCCACAGCGTGCGCGAGGTGAAGATGCCCTTCACGCCCTCGAGATCGGTGTAGTGGAACAGATGCGCCGGCGGCCGGCCTTCGAACGCCTGCCGCGAGGGCAGGCGGTCGAGCGTGATCGGGCTTGCTGGCGTCAAGCGAAC